>CAMOHV010000079.1 GCA_946615275.1 uncultured Verrucomicrobiota bacterium
CCAGCCGCGCGGATGTCTGCGGGGATGCGCTCGAGCGCCATCACCGCGCACGCGCCGGCGGCCTCGGCGATCTTCGCCTGCTCGGGCGTGGTCACGTCCATTATCACCCCTCCCTTGAGCATCTGCGCAAGGTTGCGGTTCAGTTCCTGTCTGTCGTCCATGAAATACTCCTTTTGATGGTCTTTGGAATGCGCCGTCTATTATACCATGCCGCATGCAGCTGCAGGTAATCGGAAATCGTCGTCTCCAGCCATAGTCTCTGCCTATGGCCGACCGTGCGAGACTTCATTTCTCTTCGTTCGCCGGATTCGGGCCGTCATGTCTTCCCTTGAGGAAGAATCTGCGCTGGGAGGACTTGATCGTCAGGCGCACCGTCTTCTCCGTCCGGCCAGGGTCGCTGCCGACGACCGCGACTTCAACGGTGTTGGTCGCCGCCTGCGGGATCTCCCCGGTCAAGACGCCGGTCACAGGGTCGATCTCGACCCCGGCGACAGGACGCCTTATAAGGAACCTGACAGGGCGACAGGATTCGTCGACGCGAATCTCACGAGTGAAGCTCTCCTTGGCCTTCACGAGGATGATCATCTCGATCGGCGAGACAATCACGGGGGGTAGGCATTGCGCCCGATTCTTGAAGCGAGCCGTGTAACAACCTGCGGGCATGCCTCCATGCACGGTCAGGGTCGACTCCAGGGAGGCCAAAGAGCCGTCCGGCCGCCGCCAGTCGAGAAAGACGCATTCTTCCTTGGGATGCGCGGACAGCACCACCTTCCCCCCTTCCGCAAGCAGACCGTTCTCTGGCGTCATCGAGACGGTTCCGCCATCACCTTCCGACCGGGCGGAGATTCGCGCCACGGCCGAACTGACCATCGATTCCAGCGTCTTGCGTCCTGCCGTCAGCCGATCCCCCAGCGCACGATCCAGCGCAGACATCAGCTCGACGACCAGAAGCCTGTCCCTTCGCCCGCCCATCTCACCGCGCCGTCCGCTGAACACGACGCGGTTCGTGACGCCTTCCTGCGGCCAATAGACGCAGACGTAGGGGAGCTTGAGATCCTTGTTGACCGCATGCACGAAATTGCCGGACGCCTTCACGGTCTGGCGCGAAGACAGACGGGCCCCCGCCTGCACAAACGCCATCAGCGGCGCACGATCCTCCCGCCAAAGGCGGAATATCTCTCCGCTGATGCATTCCTCGAGGCGTCTGCAATACGTGCACCCACTGCTCACATGCATCAAGACCATGGGGCGTTGTTCACGTTCCGACTTGGCCAGAACACCCTCGAAGTCGTAGTTCCACTCGCCAGGACGTATCGGCCCTGAAGAAACGAAGAACCTTGCTTTCCGCCCAAGCCCCGCGGTATTCCCCACTTTGGGCGGCGCACTGGCCCGTTCCTCCGTCTCCGCAACTTTCGCCTTGGGCGAAGGGCTGGCCCGTTCCGCCTCCCCGGCATCATGCGTTTCGGACGAAAGATTGGGCGCGAAGATGCCCGACGCCTTCATGTCATTCGCGAACCAGGCGGCTAGCAGCACGCCTGCCCCGTACAGGCACATCGCGCGCCAGCCCTTTGACATCCGCCTCAACGGCTCGATCATCTCGTTCGAGCGGAACATCAGCCACACCGCCGGTACGATCAGCACCACGTCGCGGGCGAGCGCCATCAGAATCTCCTCGCGCCCCCCCACGCTCGGCACGCCGAAGCAGCCGCACGATATCTCCAGCCCGCGGGCAAGCGCCTGGGCGAGCGCCACGATGAACATCGCCAACATCCCCGAGACGAGAAGCGCCGATTCGCGAAGCCACTTCGTGAACAGCATCGCAAGGCCGGCGAGCAGTTCGAGCATCGGCATCGCCAGGGAGAAAAGACCAATCGCGGGATCTGGCAACATTCCATAGCGCATCACGGAGTGCGCGAAGTTGTCCGGGTCGGATATCTTGGACAGCGCGGAGTAGATGAACAGCGCGCCCAGCCCTAGCCGACAGGCAAACTCAAAAGCGATCAGGAATGTGCGTTTCTTCATGGCGCCGCCTCCCCCGCCGCCTTCGGATCGGCCCGGTCCGCAGGGGCCTCGAACCACTTCACCTTGCGCTCGTCGGCGACGCGCAGGTTGTTCAAGACGCCCAGCAAGGCGGACAATGCCAGAATGCACGCCACCACGGCGATGTTGAACCATCGCCACACGCCGTCTCCAAGGTTCCCGCCCCCACTCTCAGAAAGGTTCTTCTCTTCCATGCCGTGTTCCTCTTTTTGATCTGAATGCCACTGCCTGCCGGTTTTCCGGTTCCGCCATCTCCCGAAGGATGCGCACCTCCCGCTGTCCGCCCGCGGCCGTCATTGATTCACATTCTCCTCACGCTGAGAGGCCATGATCGTCAATCGCACCGTCTTCTCCGTCTGGGCAGGGTCGCTCCCAAGGACGGTGACTTCGACGGTATTGGTCGCCGCCTTTGACATCCGCCCCCTCACGACGCCGGTCACCGGGTTGACCATGACCCCCAGTACAGGACGCTTCACCAGGAACTTCACCGGGCGGCAGGCGTCGTCGACGCGGATCTCATGCCGGAACCACTCCTTCGCCTGAACGCAGATGGATGTCTCCGCCGGCGAGATGAGCAGCGGCGGCGGGCATTGGGACTGGCTCTTGAAACGAGCCGTGTAGCAGCCGGCCGGCATCCCCCCCTCCACAACCAGATTCGATTCCTCGCCGGCCACAGAGCCGTCCGGCCCGCGCCAGTCGAGGAAGGCGTATCCCGCGTCCGGGTGCGCTGCCAGCGTAACGCGCCCTCCCTCCAGCAGCATGCCGTCCTTGGGAGTCATCGAGACGGTCCCGCCCAATCCCTCGACCCGGGCCGATATCCTAACCGCAGTGGCATTGACTATCGCCTCCAACGTCTTGCGCCCGGTCGCCTGTCCTTCTCCAAGCGCACGGTCCAGCGCCGACACCAGCTCCATGACCAGAAGGCCGTCCTGACGTCCCCCCATCATCCCGCGGCGGCCGCTGAACGCGACGCCGTTCGTGACGCCATCCTGCGGCCAATAGACGCAGACGTATGGATAGCCGTGGAGCTTTTTCTTGAAACCCTCCACAACATCGGTGGCAGCCTTCACGGTTTCCGGCGAATATAAAGGCGAATTATCCCGGACGAACGCCATCAGCGGCGCGCGGTCCTCCCGCCAAAGGCGGAATATCTCCCCGCCGATGCTCTCCTCAAGGCGTGCGCAATGCCGGCACCCCTCTCCCACGAGCATCAATACCATCGGACGATGTTCACGCTCCGCCCTCTCGCGAACACCATCGAAGTCGGAATTCCATTCACCCGGGCGTATCGGCCCGGAGGAAACGACAAGCCCCTTCCCAGCCGAGCCATCCGCCCTGGACATAGCCCAAGTGGCAAACCCTCCCGCGATCGCCGTATCCCTCGCAAACCAAGCCGCAAGCAGTGCGCCAAAGCCACACAGGCAAATCGAACGCCAGACCTTCGGCATCCGCCCCAACGGCCAAAGCCAGGCGTTCGGGCGGAACACCAGCCACACCGCCGGCGCGATCAGCACCACGTCGCGGACGAGCGCCATCAGAATCTCCTCGCGTCCCCCCACACTCGGCACCCCGAAGCATCCGCACGATATCTCCAGCCCGCGTGCAAGCGCCTGGGCGAGCGCCACAATGAACATCGCCATCATCCCCGCGACGAGAAGCGCCGATTCGCGCAGCCACTTCGTGAACAGCATAGCGAGCCCGGTCAGGAGCTCGAGCATCGGCATCGTAAGCGAGAAGATTCCAACCACGAAACCAGGCAGGAGATCGTAGCGGCCCACGGAATATGCGAATTCGTCAGGATCCGATATCTTGCTCAGGGCGGAATAGACGAACAGCGCGCCGAGCCCGATGCGGCAGACGAATTCCAGCGCCTGGAGGAAAAACCTCTTCTTCATGGCGCCACCTCCACCGCCGCCTTCGGATCGGCCCGGTCCGCAGGGGCCCCGAACCACTTCACCTTGCGCTCGTCGGCGACGCGCAGGTTGTTCAAGACGCCCAGCAAAACAGCCAAGGCGAGGATGCCCGCCAACACGGCAAGATTGTACTCTCGCCACAGTCTTTCAAAGCCCACCCCGCCCTCAGGCGTGGTTGCCTTATCAATCTTTGCATCGTTTTCTGACATATCTTAGGTCCCTTTTACCGCAAAACGGCGTTAATATTATACCATACAACCGCCCCCGGACGCCAATCCGCCTCACCCGATCAGCTCAAGCGCCCTCTCGAAGCCGATCCGCTCCAGCGTCTTGAAGAAGCGCTCGCCCGGCTGGCCGTTGTCGCGATAGAAGCAGAGAACCCTCTCTATGAAGTCGAGGGCGCTCCCCTCGTCGGGGAGGATGGCCGGCACCTCGCGCCCGGCCGCGCCGGTGCGCCCCCAATGCCCGCCGAGAGTGATCCTGTACCCACGCCCGCCTCCCGGCAGCACCGCACCCACCACGCCGATGTCGTTCAGGTTCGGCTTGACGCAGTTGTTGGGGCAGCCGCCCACCGCGATCTTGAACTTGCCAGGCAGCGCGACGCCGCGCCACCCGACGTAGAACCTCTGGTGGATCTTCTCCGAAAGCGCGAACGTGTCGATAAGCCCATGCGGACAGATCGTCCCCTTGCAGGAGACTACGGGCCTAACGCGCGGCCCCGTTCCGCCCACCGAGAGCCCCGCCTCCTCCATCGCCGCTTCGAACGCCCCGACCTCCGCCGCGGGCACCCCCGGCACCTCCATCGACAGGCGGGATGTGAGCGTCACGACGCCGCTCCCATGCCGACGCGCCGCCGCGGCAACCGCCTCGATCTGCTCGGCCGTCATCCGCCCGTTTCCCGTGACGACGCGCGCCGAGAACGTCTCCGTTCCCTTGTTGAGGAGCCATCCGCGGCCCTTCAACGCCTTGATTTCTTCTGCTGTCATCTTTCTGTTCCTTATTCCGGTTTCCTAAAAGCGCGCCCGACGGCATAGCCTGCCCGGAGGGCCAGTTCGCGGTCGTCGTCGAAGTCCGCGCCCGGCGTCGTGAGCAAAGGCCCAGCGATGCCGGCGGACATGCCTACGTAGATGCACTTCGCCGCCGTCTCGTCCGTCATGTCGCGGCGCCCGCCCGCGAAGCGGAGCGGCGTCGATGGATTCACAAGCCGCAGAACAGCCACCGAATCGACCACGCGCTCTGGATCGAGAACGCCTTTGTCCGCAAGCGGCGTGCCCGCGATCGGATGCAGCACGTTCACAGGTATCGAATCTGGCGCGATCTCCTTGAGCGCAAAGGCGAACTCCACCAGCTGTTCGTCCGTCTCGCCCATGCCGATGATCCCACCGCAGCAGATCTGAAAACCAAGCCGCTTGGCCGCATGGATCGTCGCAAGTTTGTCCGCCGCCGTGTGCGTGGTGCAGAGCGAGGGGAAGAGCGAGGGCGCCGTTTCCAGGTTGCAGTGGACGCGCTGGAGCCCCGCCGCCTTGAGCCTCTTCAAGTCCTCTTCGGAGAGAAGCCCCAGCGAGGCGCAAAGGCAGATGCCCGGCGCCGCCGAGCGCATCGCCTTGAGAGCCGCGCATACATTCTCCACATCCTCATGCGACAGATCCCGCCCCGAGGTCACGATGCCGATTCTGTCCGCGCCGTTGGCCTCCGCCTCCTTCGCGGCCTTCACGCACGCGTCCGCCCCAACCCAGCCGTAAGTCTCGCATCCGGTCTTCCAGTGCGCCGACTGCGCGCACCACTTGCAGTTCTCGGTGCATCGCCCCGACTTCGCGTTGATGATGGAGCAGAAGTCGAATCTCTTCTCCACGCACCGTTCCGTCGTCTCGTGCGCGCGTTCGCGCAATTCCCCGCGCCGCTCCGGTTTCAGGAGCGCGAGCGCTTCTTCTCTGTTGATTCCTTCCATCAATCACTGGCCTTTCTCTAGGGGCACGGCTTTTATTGGATGCCTGCCCACGGTCTTTTCCTTTCAAGCGTCTCGTTCAGGCTGCCCGTGCGGTATCCCTTGAGGTCTAGCGCGGCGTAGGCGAAGCCGAAGTCCTTGAACGCGGCGGCGATTTCGCCCGCGCGGGCGGCAAGCCGCGGGATGTCCGCCGGCGGCACCTCGATGCGCGCCATGTCGCCGTGCGAGCGGACGCGCAGCTGCATGAGGCCTAGCCCCGCGTCGCGCAGCCACTGCTCCGCGCGCTCGACACGCTCCAGGCCTTCCGCTGTTATGCGCTCGCCATACGGGAAGCGCGAGGCGAGGCAGGCGAACGACGGCTTGTCGGCCGTCGGCAGGCCCATCCGCCTCGACAAGGCGCGGATCTCGGCCTTTGTGAAACCAGCATCGTGCAGGGGACTTGCCACGTAAA
>CAMOHV010000080.1 GCA_946615275.1 uncultured Verrucomicrobiota bacterium
CGTGGAAGGCCGCGAGGCCTGGCTCGCCGGAGATGGACGCGCCGAAGAGCGGACGCGGCGCGGAGGGGTCGGAGAAGTCGTACACCGCGAGGCGGCGGTCTATGCGCGAAGTGACGGCAAGGCGCTTCGTCGCGCGATCGAAGCGCGGGATGCCGCTCACCGACACGCCGTCGGCCGGCGGCAGCGGCATGAATGTCCAGCGTCCGTCCTCCGTCTCGGCGTCGCCCTCTCCGGGCCTCAGCGTCTTCACTGCGGCGCCGCTTGTGCAGATGAAGCCGTCCTCCCATGCGCACACTCCGTTGTAGAGGTTGAGCTTGTTGCGCCCGGTGCGCCGCGCCAGGACGGGACGCTCGCCGCGGAAGTCCCACCACTCCAGATGCTTGTTGGCGATGGAGATCGCGTACATGCCGTCCACAATGCGGTCGGCGGCGAAGTTGTCCCAGCGTGGCGTGCCCGATGTGCGGCCGGCGACGGAAGGCGCGTCGAGGTCGGAGAGGTCGATGAAATAGTAGCCGGTCTGCCGCGGCGACGCACAGAGCCAGCGGTCGGAGAGCGGCCAGACGTAGAGCGCGAGCGAACAGTCTTTCGAGAGATTCTCGATGCGCGAGAGCTGCGTGAAGCCCGCCTTGCCCGCGAGCGAGTACACCCCTACTCCCCCCAGCCCCTCGGCCACGTAGACTCGGTCGCCCAGCACGCCCACGTCGAAGGCGCCGTCGCCCGACGGCGCAAGCGAGCCGATCTCCCTGAAGCCGCCGTCGGATATCTCCAGCGCCTTCAGCCCGGCCGGCCCGCAGGCCGCGTACGCCACATCCCCCTTCACGGCCACTGCGTGCACCTGCACGCGCGCGGGCGGCGTCCACACGCGGAACTTCGCCGCGTCCGTCGGATAGTCCTCGCGATGCTCGGGATGCGAAGGCGGCTCGCCGCGCACGATCCCCTCCGGCACGACGCCCTCCACCGGCACCGCGCACGCGCCGTATTCAAGCGCCGTGACGTAGACGCATCCTCTTCCAAGCGCGACGGAGGATATCGAGCGCGAGGGCCAGTTGGGATGGCGCTCGGCGTCGGGCAGAAGGAAGCGGTCGACCACCGCCGGCCTGCGCACATCCTTGAAGTCGACGCAGAAGAGTCCGTTGCAGGTGTCGGCCACGAACGCGCGATTGCCGGAGACGCGCGGCGTCCAGAAATCCGGCCCGCGCTGGTAGAAGCGCGGGAAGTCGCAGCGCGAGACGCGCTTCGGGGCGGCGGGGTCGGAGATGTCAAGGATCTCAAGGCCGTGTCCGCGGCCGAAGAGCGGGCCGTCCGCGCCGTCCTTCTCCGCATCTGGCGGGAACTCGCGGCGGAGGGCATGATGCCCAGTCGCCGCGAAGAGCAGGTCGCCGCGGATGTCGATGCCGTCGCCGAAGCCCTGCAGCTCCGCCGCGGCCACTTGCCTTATGGACCGCATGTCGCGCACGTCGAATATGGTCGTCTTCCCCGTGGCCCAGTCGCCGGAGTAGAGGAAGCCGCGCGAGTAGCGCACGCTCTGCGACTCGTCGGTCTTCCTGAGGGCGATGTGCTCGGGACGGTCCGGATCCGTCACGTCCACGAACTCCACGCCATGCTGGCGCTGGCCCACGAACGCGACGCCGCCCGCCACGTCCACGCCCGTCGCCACCTCCACGCAGTCGTAGCGCGACCTTACGCGCGGCCGCGCGGGATCCGTGGCGTCCACTATCCAGAACCCCGCCTCCCTCGCCGTGACGTACAGCATTCCGTTCTGCACGGCGATCTGGCGCACCGTTCCGAGCCCGCCGACCTTCCCGAGAAGGCGCGGGCGGAGCGGATCTGCGGAGGTGTCGTGGATGGATATCTCCGATCCCGCGCCCACGTAGAGGAGATCGCCGTCCACCGCGAGCGCCATTCCGCGGCTGTCCACGCCCGCGAGCCCAAGGGGCTCTCCGAACACCTTCCCCGCGGCCGGGGCGGCGGCGGGCGATGCGGACGACGGGAAATCAAGCCAGCCGCACTTCCACGGCTCGATGGAGGGGATGGTCGCGAACGTGTCGGCGCCCTCGCGGCGGATCTCGATCTTCTTCGTCTCGCCGCCGGGGCCGTTCCAGCGGGCGTGCGCGGCGGCGGCGGGGACGCCGCGTAGCCGCACGCGCGCGGGGCGCTGGTCGTCGATCGAGACGTTCAGGACGAGCAGCGAGCGCAGTTCGCCGTCCGCCGCCACGCGCGGCACCGCGAGCGCGCGCACTGGATCCTCGAAGAGGACCGGCATGCGCCCGCCCGAGACGAAGTCCGCCATGCGGTGCAGGCGGCGCAGCTGGTCGGACGCGGCGTCCGCCAGCGCGAACCCTCCGCAGCCAAGGATGGCGAAACGCCCACCGCGGGGCGAGGTTCCGCAGATCGTCGACGCCCCAAGGTCGCCGCCCTTGAAGTCGAAGTACCTGCCGAGGACACGCACATCCGCCCCATCCTGGGGCACTAGCACGAGCTTGGGGGAGCCGGCGCTGCGGCGGCACGCGAAGCCGGCGTTGACAGGATCGTCGGTGAAGCGCTCGTACGCGCCCGCCGGGGCCGGGCGCACCTTGAGCCCGCCCAGGAGCCGGTCTAGGCCGCGCCGCGAGAGGGCCTGCGCGGCCGCGCCCTCGAGCAGCACGCCGCGCGCGAATAGCTCGTCCAGATCCTCGTCGGAGAGAGAGGAGACGTCGGCGGCGGTGAGCACCGCGGCGCAGGCGCGCCCGGACGGCCCGGTGACGAGCGGAAGTCCAGACGACGCCAGATGGCGCGGCGGGCGCGATGGAATCACATCCAGGCCGCCGACAAGCGTCCCGCGGTTAAGCTTCTCGTAAGCCTTGAATCGCGGCGCCTCCGCTGCGAGCGGAGCGAACAGCGTCTCGCCGTACCAGTCGGGCGTCTCGTAGTTGGCGTCCACGATCAGAAAGCTGAGCGAATCCATCCCCATCGCGAGGCACGCGAACGACTCGGCCACGATGCTCCGCGCGGTGCGGCAGTTGAACGTCCTGGGGCATGTCTCCACCTCCGGGCAGAAGCTCTCGATGCTCGTGCATTTCTCGAGCGTCTTCATCTGGCGAGCGAGGTGGAACGCCTTGGCCACCTGGTCGTACGGGTTGTGGTCGGTGTACGCCCCGCCGCCGGGGCGCGAGCGGACAGGGTGCCCGCTCGCCTCCGCAAGCGCGTCGAACACCATGTTCTGAAAGCCGTCCGCGCGGAGGGCGTGCTGGTATCCCATCCTCGTCTCTGGCGAGACGTCGTGTATCGCCGACGCGATCGTGCGCGCGACGAGCGCGATCGACGAGAAGCTGAAGCGCTCCCAGCGGCGGCGGAGCTCCGCGTCGGTCCCCAGCGCCGCCACGAGCGAGACGCGGTCGAACGGAGCCGCCTCCCTTGCGCTGAAGGCGGCGACGCACGTCTTGCAGAAACATCCCCCGATGTCCTTCTGCGACCATCGCGAGGCCGGCTCGTGGTTGTCGATCCTGAGGTCGTCGTCAACCCACACCGTGGACGGCCTCCACGCCGCGTAGATGCGCGCCGCCTCCGCCACATACGCGAGGAATCCCGGCTGGCGCGGGCAGCTGCAGAGCCTGCACTCCACGCCGCTCGGCCCCGTGAAGCCGCCCCAGTCCTTCGCGGAGCAGTCCTCGAGCGCTGAGATGGAGTCGCCGTGGCCGAGCGTAGCCTGGAACTGGAGGCCGGGCAGGATGCCGGCCTTGCGGAGCGCCTCCGCCGCCACGCCCTGCCTGCGGCTCTGCTCCACATGCCACGACATGGGCGGAAGCCCTATCCCCGTGGAGAACCACACCTCGTCGCAGGCGGCGCGGTGGCGGATCAGGTTCTCGGCAGTCTTCTCCCAGATCGGCCCGCCGTCAGTCTGCGGACCGCGGAAGCGCATCATCATGAACGGTTCGGCGCCGTATGCGCACGCCGCCGCCAAGACCATGATCATTGCGTATCTCATTCTTCGTATTCCTTTCTTTCTACGAACCTCGAACTCTTGCCCATAGATTCACACAGGATTACAGGATTCCGCAGGATTAACCCTTAATTCCTCATTTCAATCTCCCACGGCACGTTATGCCTCACGCAGAGGCGCAGAGAACGCAGAGTTTGAGATATTATCCCACTTGATTGGACACTTATCTGTTTTCACCAATTGGGTGAAGAGGTTTTGGGGAGTTTCTTTCGTCATGACTTCCATTCTTCTGGATTTATGAAACTTTCTTTGCGTCTCTGCGTCTCTGCGTTAGAATTTAACTGAGGAGTTTAGGTTAACAGGATTTTCCAATTTCGAAATCCTGTGAATCCTGATAATCCTATCCTGTCTAAAAACATGGCAATACTGCAATCGTTTCTAAAGAACTCGAACGTCTTCCTCGTTTACATTGTGCGAAACCAAACTCCAGACTACTCGCCGTCTGCCGCGAGCTGTGCTTCAAAGGACATCTTCACGGCCGCGCGCTTCACGGGCGCCGCCATCTCGACGGCCAGGCGCCTCACGTCCGGGTTGCCCGGATTCTTCACGATCTCCTCCGCGAGCCGCCATTCGCCGCCATCGACCGAAACGGCCACCTTCACTCGCCGCCCGCCCTTGGATCGCAGCATGAACGACCTGCCGTCCGCGCCCCTTTCGACTTCGCAGTACGTGATCACCGGCACGGCGAAGGCGCCCGGGCTCTCGAAAGACACCTCGTCCACGATCTCGGCGCGCATGCGGGAGCGGTCGAATTCAAGCGTCCGCACAAGCGAAAGAAGCCCCGGGATTTCATACGCGCCCTTGAGGTCCAGCGCATACACGTCCTTCATGTCGGAGAAATCGGCCTTCAGCACCCTCCCCGCGAAGCGGCGCCCCTGGCTTTGGAGTGTTCCAGCCGGACACGGCACGGGGTGCGCGTAGGAGCTGAGCACCTTCGACTCGTAGCGGCGCGGGGAGAACGTGCGGCGCGTGTATATCTCGCCGCCGGGGTCGCCGGCCATCTCTTCGCCGTCCAGCATAAGCGCGTAGGTGCCCACGTCGTTGTGGTTGTGGAGTTCGGCGTTGTGCCCGCCCTTCATCGCGATCGCGAAACGATGCGCGCCAGATGATGGCGTGCGCGAGATGAGCACCTGCGCGTCGGGGAAGAACGTGCGGAGGGGGAGGGCATCGAGCTGGAACGGGCCGCTCTTCGGCGCAGGCGGCTCTCCGCCGAAAGCCCTGAGCGCGATCGTCTCGATCGACGCGGAGGCGGCCTTCGATCCGCCGCGCTCCGCGGCAGATTCGAGAAGAGGCGCGTTCAGGGCGTCTGACGACACGATGTCCGGCCACACCTGCCTGCCCAGCGCGAGAATCGCCGGATTGGGATTGCCTCCGCCGTCCGCGAAATGGGGCGACTTCCCCTTCTCCAGCATGTAGCCGTATGGGTAGAGCATGATGTTGCGGTCCTTGGGGTGATTGAGGAAATCGACCTTTCCGCCGGTGGCGTGGCGCACGAAGAGCCCCAGCGACAGCTCGTGGCCGTAGCCGTAGTTCCAGTAGCCCATGCCCTCGTCGCAGTAGCCGTCCGGCGTGAAGGCGTCGAGGTACGACTCGCGCGTGCGCTCCGCCGCCTCCACGAACTCCGCGCGCGCCTCGCGGCCCTCAACGATCGCGAGGGCCGTGCGCACCACGCACGAATGGCAAACGGCGTTCCAGTTGTTCGGGAAGGCGAACCACCAGTTGCCGACGTTGTTCACGAACGGATTCACGCGGTACTCGGCGTCCTGTCCGCGCGCCGTCTTGAGGTACGGCGCGAAGACGCGCCTCGCGATCTCGGCGCGGACGCGCTCCTTGGCGGCGGACGGGATGGATTCCCCGAGCCAGTTGAGCGTCGTCGCGAGGAGAAACGCACGCGCTCCGGAAGCGAGGTCCACCGAAAGCTTGTTGCCGTTGAAGTTCCCAAGGTCCTCGTCGTGGGCCGGGTACGTCCAGCTGCGCTCCGAGCAGATGGCGTCGATGCACTTGCATATCTTCGGGAGGAAGCGCCCCCTCCTCTCAAGGCATTCGGCGAGCAGAAGGTCCTTGAGCATGGTGGCGCGCCGCCCGAACGGCTTCTCGTAGTGGGCGCGGTCGCCCTTGCCGATGAATTCGAGATACCATTCGTCGGACAGCTCCGGGATGGGCTCTGCGAGGGCGCGCTCGCCGAGCTTGACCACCTCGTTGGCCTCCGGGAGGCGCGCGAGCCGATCCCAGGTCCGCCTGTCATGCGCATACCCGCCCGGCATGCCGGGCTTCTCGGGCAGCATGGACGCTATCTCGCGGATGCGCGCAGGCGACGCGGGGGGTATGGGCGCCGGGCGGAAGTTGTCC
>CAMOHV010000081.1 GCA_946615275.1 uncultured Verrucomicrobiota bacterium
CGTGCCGCCCACGCCGTTGAATGCGCGGACCGGCGAGTTCACCCCTCCCGGGATGACCCTCTTCGCCCTCTTGAACAGCTCTTCGTGCGTCATGCTGTAAACTTCTTCTCCTTCTCTTTCGCGACTCGCCTTATATCATATTTCAGCGGCAGCGCCACAAAACCCCCATGGCCGAAGCGGATGCCGCATACCGCCATCGGCCTCGGCCGAGAAGCGCTCGGAGAGGGTCGTCAGGACTTTCTTTCTTATCCATCTCTGCCTTGCCAGGATTGGTTCATGGTTTTGAAGACAGAGGTTATTTTACCATATTTTCGGCACATGTGGGCAATGAATTAAACCTAAATTCCTTGGATTTCAGCGCGGAGACGCAGAGGAAGCGGAGATGCGCAGTCGCCACTCGCCCGGCCTGAACGTGAACGACCTCCACTCCCCGCCCAAGAGGAACGAGCATGGCGCGCCGCCGAGGGAGATCACCTCCCAGCCGTTTGTGAGCGCGCGGCAGAGCGCCGTCCCAGAGGCGCGCGCCTTGGGGCGCGCCGCCTCGGCGCCGCGCCCGTCGATGTAGATGTAGTCCGGCGACTCGCAGTAGTCCGCCCGCGCGCCGCCCCGGTCAGACGAGTCCACCACCACGTCGCGGTCCGCCGTCCACGCGCGGTATCCGCCCGGCGGCAGGTCCAGCTTCTCCCCGCAGAACTCCGCGACGAGCCTCTCCGTCCTGCTGCCGTTCGCCGCCACCGCCGTTCCGTCGCGGTAGAGGACGCACACCTGCGAGCGCTCCACCGCACCCGACGCCAGCGCCTCGGACGTCCCGACCAGCCGCCCCTTCACGTCCGCGTACCTTATCATCTCCGCCTCGCTCTGCGTGTATCTCGCGGCGATCTGCTGCACCATGAAGTAGCTCTTCATCGCCACGGCCATTCCGTCGTCGGTGATCTTCTGCTCGGCTTTGGGGCCGTACGCGAGGCCGAAGCACTTGGGCGGGTCGAATAGGTAGTCCAGGATCAGGTAGCCGGAGTGCCCGAACGCGAGCGTCGCGGCGAGGAATCGGTCCACGAGATTCGTGCGCGCCTCCGGCGTGGGCGCGTCGGGAAGGTAGAAGGACTTCTCGAGGGGCGTCTTTCCGGGCGCGAACATCGCGAGCGCGCCCATGCCGAAGTCTGTCTCGAGCGGATGTATCTTGAGAAGGTCGAAGTCCACGATCCACGGGCGCTCGGAGATTCTGTATCCCCAGTCCTGCGCATAGTTGCCGTCGGTGAGGCCCGCGTAGAACATGTGGTGCGAGCCCTCGGACCAGACGGGGCCGTCCCACACGCGCCGCTGTATGAGGGCCGTCTCGCCCCAGGCGTAGAACGTCTGGGAGAACGTCCCCGCGCCGGGCACGCGTGCATCGGCGTCGACGCGCGCCCAGGGCGCAAGCGCGGCATGCACGTCGAAGTACGCGGTGTCGAAGCCGAACTTCCCCTGCACCTGCGGGGCGATCCTCTCGCAGAGCCCCGGCGCGGCGGCGGGCTTGAGCGCGTAGGTGCGCATCCAGGCGTCCACGAGCGAGCCGTCGGCGCGCCTCATCGCGAGGTCTGGGTCCCAGTTGGCGTTCGCGGGCGCGAACTCCACGTAGTTGTTGTACGGGCCGTAGGAGTAGCCAAGCTCGTCGCGGAGGAAGCGCGTGTAGTCGAGCTGCGCCGCGTCGCCGCCCTTGAACGGGTCGGCGCCGGTGCGCAGAGTGTAGCTCTCCCCGCCCGTCCGCCACATGGTCTCATGGTCGGTGATGAGCACCTCGCGCATGCCGTGGTCGTGGACGGCGCGCCAGAGCGCCTTGTCGCGTTCGCGGTCCGCCGTCGCCGCGTGGCTGCGCCACACCTTCCGCCCCGCGACGTGCTTCCACGGGGATTTCGGGTTCGGTATGTTCGGCAGCACCCCCGCGAAGTCGGGCGAGAGCGTTATGAAGAGCCTCTCCGAGACGGGGTTGTACGTGCCGTCGCTCTTAGGCTCGTAGACGACGAACAGCTCGCGCCCGTTCGGGGTGTCCTTCACCTGTATGCGCGTCGCGTTGGAACGGTACCAGTCGAAGAGCGCCAGTCGGAAGAGCCCGCCCTTGAGCATTTCCACGCCGACCCGCCGCCCGCCGTCGTAGGCGAGGTACGGGACGTCCACCGTGCGCAGCAGCTTCGCCTCCGTCGCGAGGCCCGCCGAGATCTTCGTGACCGCTCCGGCCGGCGCCGAGAAGTCCACTATGAGCGTGCGCCCCACGCGGCTCGTCGAGACGTTCAGCGCCGAGAGGTCGCTCCCCTCCCGCGCGCCGCCGGTGAACTGCGCGAGGACGTCGTCGCGGCCCGCCTTCGCCACGTCCGGCAGGATGGTCTCCTCGCGCGTCGGGAACGGAAGGACCCCATCCCCGGTGTTGATCCCCTGGTCCGCGTTGGCGAGCGGGAAGAGGTTGCGCTTCGGGCGCGGGGCGATCTTCAAGGGGCGGAACTCGTCGCGGAAGAGGGCGAGCGAATCGAAGTGCAGCACCCTGTCTGTAGCCTGCGTGCCGCCCGTGAGCGCGAATCCGTCGAAGCGCATCCCGCCGGGCGGGGCGAGGCGGCGCTCCAGAAGATGCCATCCCATCCAGTCGATCCTGCCAAGGGGGATGTTCGTGGACATCCCCTCCGGCGAGGCGAACACAGCAGCGATCGACGGCGCAGGCGTCTCGGGGTCGCGGTTCGCGCCGCGGCAGAACCGAGTCCCGTGGATCCAGACAGAGAAAGTGTCCGCCCCCTTCGGCACATCCACCGGACTTGGCGGGATCAGGCGCACGCATGGCGCGCCCTTCCCCTCCGCGCGGTACACAAGCCTTCCCGTCCAGTCCCCGAAGAGCGGACATTCCCGCGAGCGCGCGAACTCTGCCTTCGCGCCCACGCACTCCACGCGCCACCGCGCCTCCCCCTCGAAATCCTCAAACGCCTCGCGCGCATCCTTCGCGCGCCCGGCCTCGATGAACTCATACGGCCTTTCTGCGGCGGCCGCCGCCATCATCAGCAGGCCCGCGCCCACCATCATCGAGATTCCGAGGTGCTTCACAGCGCATTGCCCTTCTTGAGGATCACGTTTCCGTACTGCGCCGTCTCGCCGCTCTGCACAACCGCGAAGGCGGCCTTGGCGCGCGCGTAGAATTCCTCGCGGGGAAGGCGCAGCACCTCGCCGGAATATCCGCCAAGCGCCTCGCGGTATGATGCCTCCACGGCGGGATCAAGCTCGTCGCCGGTGACGGGCGCCATCATGATGACGGGCGTCGCGTACCTGTCGAGGTCGATCAAGGCGCCGATGCCCGCGACGAGTGCGGCGGCGGGGATGCCGTCTGCGCGGATCGCTGACGGATTGCACGTCTTCGCCGGGAAATGCGCGTCGGCTATCACGATCTCGTCGCCGTGGCCCATCTCCGCGAGCGTCTTCAGAAGTTCCGGCGATATCACCGGCGATATTCCCTTGAGCATCTTAATCTCCGTTCCAATTTCACTGCCGTCCCATAGGCATAGGCAGCGATGTAGATAGTGTAGCATTTTCTGATTCCGTGCGCAATGCACAGATTTCTGGAGATTCCCAAAACTTCTCCAGCTCGCCATCCCCCCAAAAAAAGGCACTAGAAACCCGGCACTTTGTTTTCATGCACGAAAGAAAGGGGAATCTCCAAGGAAAGTGCGCGGACCGCCCCTAGCGCGCCACCCACGGTTCATGCGGCACGCGATCGAGCGAGAAGCCCGGCAGAAGATCGCGCAGGCGGCACGGCCCGCCGGCGCCCATGCCGCATGATGCGGCTATGAAACCGATCAGGCGCTCTGCCGACCAGCCGGCCGCGCGGAAGGAGGCGATGCGCGTGTCGCCGTGGCGCTTCGCGAGGCGGCGTCCGTCCGGCCCCACGGCGAGCGGCACGTGGCAGTAGGCGGGCGTGGGCAGGCCGAGGGCGCGCTGGACAAGTATCTGCGCGGGGGTGGCGGGGAGGAGATCGTCGCCTCGCACCACCTCCGTGACGCCCATCGCGGCGTCGTCCACCACCACCGCGAGAGTGTAGCCCGCGCCGTCCTCGTCGCGGGCGAGGGGGAAGTCGCCGAGCGACCGCGAGACATCCTGCTCATAGGGCCCTGCGAAGACGTCCGCAAAGGAGACGACGGTTCCGTCCTGCACGCGGAAGCGCCAGCAGGGCGGACGCACCTTCGCGGCCTCGGCCCATGTGGAGAAGCGCCCTCTGCACGTGCCCGGGTAGAACAGCTGCTCCCCTGCGTGCGGGGCGGACTGCGCCGCCTCCACGTCCTTTCTGCTGCATGCGCACGGATACACGAGCCCCGCCTCCTTCAGGCGGCCGAGCGCCTCGCGGTACATCTCGCGCCGCACGGACTGCACATGCTCCTCGTCCCAGTCGAAGCCCAGCCAGCGCAGCTCCTCCACGGCCGCCTCCGCCGCGCCCGGCTTGTCGCGCGGATGGTCCAGGTCCTCCATGCGGAACACAACCCTTCCCCCCTGCGAGCGCGCCCTCAGCCATGCGATCATGAACGTGCGCACGTTGCCGAGGTGCAGCGCGCCAGTGGGGCTGGGCGCGAGGCGTCCTGTGTATCCGCCCACCGCCGCGCTCTCCTATTCCACGGAACCCTGCGAGGGCGGAATCACCGCGTACCCCAGGGCTGGCACGTCCGCGCCGTCCACCTTGCGCGGCGCGTCGTTGTAGTTGCCCACGAGGCGCGAGCCGTCGGAATACGTCACGCGGAAGAGGCCGCCGCCCAGGTCCTCGTGGCGATCCATGAAGCGGAACTGCAGCGCGCTGCGGCGATTGTACTCGTCGCATCCCTCCTTGATCCATCTGGCCGACTGCCAGAGCTTCTCGTCCGTGGTGAGCTCCAGGTCGATCGTCCCCATGCTTGGCGGACGCCCCGTCACGAACACGGAATGGACATAGTACGTCGGGCGGCCGCCGAACTCCGCGAGCTTCAGGAGCGAGCGGCGGTCGGGGTTGGCCGTGCAGTTTATCATCGTCCTGAAAGGCGTGGAGAGGACGATGCCGTTGTACACCATCTGCCAGAACGGCACATATCCGTCGTCGAGCCTGCATCTGGGGGGATCGAACGGCTTGCACCACTGCACGGTGAGCGCGGAGTCGAGCGACCCTATGCAGAAGTCGTACGCGCCCTCGGAGGCGCTGCCGCCGAACACGGAGCGCACCTCGTTCAGGATGTTGGCCTCCCACACCGCGCGCTGGCCGTTGTTGAGGCGGTGGCGCGGGTCGGGGCACGGGAAGAGCGAGCGCGAAGTCACGACATCCAGGTAGAAGAGCCCCTTGAAGCCAAGCGCGGCCATCTCGGCGCACTGCTTCGGGCAGAAGCGCTCGTAGGCGCGCTGCGGGCACATCGTGTAGAGGCGTCCTCCGCCGTATGTCGTCTTGCCGCGCCTGAGAGTGCCGTCGGGGTTCTTCTCCACGACGTACTCGGCGTCGAAGGTGTCGGCGATCATGTAGCAGTCGCGGAAGGAGGAGTGCCCCGCGATCTGGTAGCCAATGTCCTGCACGTGGCGGACGCAGGCCTTGAGCCGCTCCTCGCCGCCGAGGGCGGGCTCAACGGGGAATATCTGCGGATAGCGTCCGTCGTGCCCGCCGATGTTCCAGCCCACGAGGCAGAACTCCGTCCCGTCCACCCCCACGGCCTTGCAGGCGTCGGCGAACTGCGCCATGCGGTCGAAGGTTACGACCGGCTTCATGGGCGGCTCGTTGCGCGTGACCTGCTCCGGGACGGGGCTGGGGACGGGCTTCCACGCCATGCGCACGCGCACCTCCGGGTGGCGCGCGGCGTAGTCGAGGAGAGGCTGGTCCTTGACGCGCTCGGAGATCGGCCGGCATGCGCCGCGCCCGAGCTGGTAGGCGCGGTAGGCGCGCGCGATTCCGGAGTAGTCCGCGCCGGATCCGGAGAGGAGGCGGAACTCGATCGCGATGTCCTCGTACAGGTCGTCCATGTACTTGTCGAAGAGGGCGCGCATCCTGTAGACCCCGCCCTTCACGGCGACCTCCACCGACATGGAGTGCGGCATGCCCGTAGCTATCGCGCAGAACGCGCCGCGCGGAGTGGCCATGCCGAAGCATGGCATGCACATCCCCCAGCTCTCGTAGGCGCGTCCGTCGCCGCGCGTGAAGCGCCCCATGCGGTTGTTCGGGAACACCCAGCACCCATCCTCGCCAAGGCGGGCCTCCGCGAAGTCCGGCCACACCGCTATCCGCCTGGCGCCGGCGGGGACATTGGCGCGCGGCCAGCGGAAGAC
>CAMOHV010000082.1 GCA_946615275.1 uncultured Verrucomicrobiota bacterium
CCGAGTTCGAGCCCTGCAAGAAGTACGCCGAGAAGATGTTCCCCGACGTCGAGGGTCTCGGCGAGGCCGGCGACAAAGAGAAGGACGAGTGAGGAGGCCTGGCCTACGATGGCAGAGTGCACACATGACTGCAAGACGTGCGGCGCCAGCTGCGGCGAGCGCAAGGAGCAATTCGACTTCCGCGTGAAGCTAAACGAGCATTCGCGCGTGGGCAAGGTCGTTGCCGTCGCGAGCGGGAAAGGCGGTGTCGGCAAGAGCCTTGTGGCGTGCCTCATCGCCGTGGGCTGCGCGAAGAGGGGGTTGAAGGCGGCGATTCTCGACGCCGACATCACCGGGCCGTCGATACCCCGCGCGTTTGGCATCTCAGGCGGGGCGCTCCAGGACGAGAAGGGCATAATCCCCTCGCGGTCGAACCTCGGGGTGGAGGTGATGTCGCTCAACCTTCTCATGGACGATCCGTCGGATCCAGTGGTGTGGCGCGGGCCCGTGATCGCGGGCGCGGTGCAGCAGTTCTGGACGGATGTCAACTGGGGCGATGTCGACGTCATGGTCGTCGACATGCCGCCCGGCACCGGTGACGTGCCGCTCACGGTGTTTCAGTCTCTGCCGGTCGACGGAGTTGTGGTGGTCTCCACGCCGCAGGCGCTTGTGGGAATGATCGTGGAGAAGTCCGTGAAGATGGCCGGGATGCTGAAGCGTCCCGTGCTGGGGTTCGTGGAGAACATGAGCTACTTCACGTGCCCGAAGTGCGGCGAGAGGCTTGAGGTGTTCGGCGGGAGTGGCATCGATGAGACCGCGCGGAAATACGGCGTGAAGACGGTCTGCCGCCTGCCAGCCGACCCGGAATGGGCCAAGGCCGTGGACGCAGGGGCGGTGGAGAGCATCGACTGTCCGGACATTCTGCCGGTCATAGACGCCATCGTCGGCTGAAAGGGCCTGATGGCCGAAGGCGCACCCTCATATTCGCAGAGGAAAGGCGTGCTCTTCCTTGTGACGAGCGCGTTCGCCTTCGCGCTCATGGGGATGTTCGTGCATCTGGCCGACTTCCACGGCGGGCACATCTCGGCAATACAGAAGAGCTTCTTCCGCAATCTTGTGGCTCTGGCGCTGGCGGCCGCCCTCTTTGCGCGCGGGCGGCGGCGCTGGGCGGCGGCGGAAGCGCGGACGCAATGGGGGGCGAAGGTGTGGGCGCTTCTCGTGGCGCGTGCCGCGTTCGGGACTGTGGGGGTGTTCGGGAACTTCTATGCGCTTAGCAACATGCCCGTCGCTGACGCGCTGATGCTCAACAAGCTCGCGCCGTTCTTCACGGTGCTTTTCAGCTGGCTGTTCATTCGCGAGAGGATATCTTTCCGGCAGGCGCTCTGCCTCGCGGCGGCGTTCGCCGGGGCCGCGTTCGTGGTGAAGCCCGGCTTCGGGGCGGTGGCGCTCGCGCCGGCGCTGTGCGGCGTCGCGGGTGGATTGGGGGCGGGTGCGGCGTACACATGCCTGCGCGAGCTTGGGATAATGAAGGTCGACGGCGCGTTCATCGTGCTCTTCTTCTCGGCGTTCTCGACGCTGGCGTCGGTGCCTTTCATGCTCTTCGAGTTCCATCCCATGACGGCTGCGCAGGTGATGATACTCATGGGCGCGGGGGCGGCGGCGGCGCTCGGGCAGTTCGCCGTGACCGCGGCGTATCGCATCGCCGAGGCGCGGCGCATAGCGGTGTGGGACTACACCAACATAGTGTTCGGCGCGATTCTCGGCTTTCTGGCGTTCGGGCAGGTTCCCGACGCCTGGAGCGTTCTGGGCTTTGTTCTGATAGTCTCCGCCGCAGCCGCGGGGAATTTATGGTATAATAGACACAACGAAAGGAAGAACGCAGAATGAAAAAGACAGTGTCGGCGTCCCTCTGCGCCGCGGCGGCGCTTTCGGCTGGCGAATGGGCGAAGCCGGAGTGGCTCTCGTGCGAGAAGGGCCTCTGCCGCTCGCAGGCGCACCGTGGCCAGTGGTCGCCCGTGTCAGACCATTTCACGTCCGACTGCCCGGAGACTTTCTTCGCGCTGGTCGAGGAATTCAGGAAGGCGCTATGATCTACCATCTTCATTCAGTTTTCGAGTCCCTTCAGGGCGAAGGGCGGAACATGGGCCGGCCTGCGGTGTTCATCCGATTCAGCTCGTGCAACCTTGACTGCCCGTGGTGCGACACGCACCGCGACGAACGCCTGACCGTCTCCGACGACGAGCTGCTCGCGCTTGTGCGCAGGACCGGCAAGAAGTCCGTGATCGTGACGGGCGGAGAGCCTACGATACAGCCCGGCTTCGACCAGCTCGTGACGATGCTGAAGAACGAGGGACTCTGGGTGGCGCTCGAGACGAACGGCGTGAAGGCCCCGCTCTTCCCGGACAGGCTGGACTACATAGCCGTGTCGCCGAAGCCGGACTTCGAGACCCGCTATCAGGGCAACATCATGCTCAAGCGCGCGGACGAGGTCCGCATCGTGGCCATAACCGACAAGATAGCCCCGTTTTGCCGCCGCATGCGCGAGGCTATCTCGGCCACGGACTACTATATCTCGCCGCTCTTCTCGGGCGGCCGCGCCCACTACCGCCGCGCACTCAAGGTGCTCCACATCCTCAACCACGAGGAGCCAGCGCCTTTCCCGCCGTGGGCGCTTTCGATGCAGATGCACAAGATACTCGGCATCCGGTGATAGCCGGGACAGGAGAAAAACAGCAAGGAGAACATGAGATGGATCCAAACATGATAGTGAAGATGGTTTGTGCCGCAGCAGCCATGTGCGTTGTGGCGGGGGCTGACGAGTTCGTCCCGAAATGGCAGGTGTCCAGGCACTGCGCAAAGTATGTGACGATAGAGGGGGACAGGGTGGTCGTGGACGTGCCGCCGGGCATCTCGAACGTGTGCGCGTACGCGACGGCCGAGATCGACCTCGCAGACTGGGCGCAGTGCAACCTCGAGGCCGAGGTGAAGTGCAGCGGCGAGCGCGTCGTGCGCGACGCGCGGCCCGGCCGCGGCGTGAAGCTGGCCCTTCACTACACCGACGCCGTGAGCCGCGAGCGCCGATACCCCGCCGCGCCCGCGCCGGAGCAGGGCGGCTTCGACTGGACGGCACTTCAGCTTGGGGTCGCCTTCGGCGAAGTGCCGCCGGCGGCCGAGCCGAAGGCGCAGGTGGTGCTGGGCCTGCAGCAGACGTCCGGCAGGCTGGAGTTCGACCTTTCGTCGTTCAGGCTCCGCAAGGCGCCCCCGCTCTTCCCGCGCGTGGACAACGACTATCAGGTGAAATATCCTGCCGCGGTGACGTCGCGCGGGCGCATGCGCGGCGTGATGGGCCGCGGCGCGTGCCGCAACACCGAGCAGGACATCGAGGACCTCAAGAGCTACGGCGCGAACTTGATCCGCCTGCAGATGAACGGCTTCGCGCGGAATGGGAAAAAAGACAGGCCCCCGGCGACGCTCGCCGACTGGAACGCATGGCTCAAGCGCAACCTCGACCACGCCGAGCAGGTCTTGGGCTGGCTTGAGGCGCGAGGCATGCAGATGGCGCTCGACATGCACAACCCGCCCCTCGGCGGCTACGGGCGCTCGGGCGACGTCTTCTACGTGCAGGAGAACGCCGATGCCTTCATAGAGGCATGGCGTACGATCGCCAGGCGCTTCAAGGGCCGCAAGGGCATCTACGGCTACGACCTCATGAACGAGCCGGCGCAGACGAAGCGCGCCCTGCCGGACTGCGACTACTGGAACATCCAGCGCCGCGCCGCAGAGGCGATAAGGTCCATCGACCCCGACGCAACCATCATCTTCGCCGCGAATGATTGGAGTTCGGCGAGGGCCTTTCCTTATCTGCAGGCCCTAGAGATGGACAACGTCATATACGAGGTGCACATGTACACTCCCGGCTGGTTCACCCACCAGGGCGCGAACGGCGCGCCGAGGCCCGCGCCCGGCAAGGAGCTCGCGTATCCGAACCCCGAGCGCGGCGTCGACAAGGCGAAGCTCCGCGAATGGCTCAAGCCCGTCGTGGACTTCCAGCGCCGGCACAACGCGAGGATATTCGTGGGCGAATTCTCCGCAAGCATCTTCGCCCCCGGCGCTGGGCGCTATCTCCGCGACTGCATCTCGCTCTTCGAGGAGTTCGGATGGGACTGGACGTACCACTCCTTCCGCGAGGCGCGGTGGTGGAACGTCGAGACGGTGATAGACCCCGCCACCGGAAAGTCGGTGCCGTGCAGGGACAACGACAGGTTCCACGCGCTTGTGGACGGCTTCAACGGACGCGATGGTTCGTTCAAGGGAGCGGGGACGGCGTGGGTGGACGCCTTCGACCTCTCCGGGGCCGTGTGCGGATACGGCAAGCGCGTCCGCGCGGGAAGATCCGTCGACGGCAATCCGCTCGCCGTTTCCGGCAAGAAGTACGAGCGCGGCTTCGGCACGCACCCTGAAAGCGCCATCCTATTCAGGTCCAACGGCAAGGTGGACGCCTTCGACGCGCTTGTCGCGCTCGACGACGACGCCAAGAACGCCAGCCCCGGCAGGAAGAGCTACGGGCGCCCAACGGCGCGCTTCAAGGTGTGGGCTGACGGGAAGATCGTGTGGAACTCCGGCGACGTGAAGCTCGGCCAGAAGCCGGTGCCAGTGCATGTGCCCCTCGCCGGCGCCAAGGAGATCATCCTCGAGACGACCGGCGGCAGTCAGTGGACCGCCTTCGATTCCGCCAACGCCGATTGGCTCGACGCGCGGTTCACATGCCGGGATGGTGCGCAGATCGAAATCGACGACGACCCGTCCATCAAGGCCCAGCTCGGCATTCTCACGCCAAAGGCCAAGGACGAGCCGCAGATAAACGGCGCCGACATCTGGGGCGTGCGCCCGGGCCACGAGGTGATATTCCGCGTGGCGACCTCCGGCGCTCGCCCGATCACATTCTCCGCGAAGGGCCTGCCGGAAGGCGTCATCCTCGACGCTAAGGGCGTCCTGCGCGGCGTCGCGCCGTCGAAGCCGGGGAACTACGACATCGTGGTGACGGCCTCGAACGCGAAGGGCAGGGCCGTCCGCACGATCCGCCTCGCGGTGGGCGACGCCATCGCCCTCACGCCGCCGATGGGCTGGAACAGCTGGAACACGCTCTGCTACCGTCTCACGGCCGAAAAGGCGATGTCCGCCGCAAAGGCCATGGACGAGTCAGGCCTGGCGGACCACGGGTGGGCCTACATCAACCTCGATGACTGGTGGCAGATGAACAACTCCGGCCAACCGCGCGTGGAGCTGCGCAAGAGGGACTTCGGCGGCCGCGAGGACGTGATCGGCCCTGTCCGCGACGCGGCGGGCAGGATCATGCCGAACCGCTCCTTCCCCGACATGAAGGCCCTCACTGGCTATATCCACTCGCTAGGCCTCAAGGCCGGACTCTACTCTTCGCCCGGTCCGCTCACATGCGGCAAGTGCGAGGGCAGCTACGGGCACGAGCTCCAGGACGCCGAGAGCTGGGCCGAATGGGGGTTTGACTATGTGAAGTACGACTGGTGCAGCTACGGAGAGGTCTTCAAGAAGGAGACTGGCCACAGCCCCCGGGACAAGGGCCTATACGACGACATGTCCCTGCGCGAGGCATTCATCAAGCCGTACAGGCTCATGGGCGAATGCATCCGCAAGCAGAAGCGCGACATCGTGTATTCGTTCTGCCAGTACGGCATGGCGCACACCGAGGAATGGGGCGACAAGGTTGGCGGACAGTGCTGGCGCAGCTGGGACGACCTCAAGGACACTTGGCCATGGATGGAGGCCGCCGTGGAGGGGCGCATAGGCGCGGAGCACTGGAAGTTCAACCGCCCCGGCTGGTGGGCGGATCCCGACATGATGATCGTGGGCCAGCAGTATTCCTTCGGCTTCGACCATCCCACGTTCCTCACGCCGAACGAGCAGTACACGCACGTCTCGCTGTGGGCCATGCTCGGCTCGCCGCTTCTCATAGGCTGCGATCTCACGACGATGGACGCATTCACGCGGAACCTGCTCGTGAACGACGAGGTCATCGCGGTGAGCCAGGACCGCATGGGCAAGACGGCCAGGCGCATCCGCCACACCGACGCCGAGAGCGTCTGGACGCGTCCGCTCGTCGGCGGCTTCACGGCGGTGGCCCTGGTGAACCGCTATCCGTTCGCGCGCGAGATCAAGGTGTCGTTCGACGAACTCGGCCTGAACGGGCAGTGCTGGGTGAAGGACCTCTGGCGGCAGAAGTGCGAGGGCAAGCACTCCGGGTTCTACGTCGTGACC
>CAMOHV010000083.1 GCA_946615275.1 uncultured Verrucomicrobiota bacterium
GACAGCGTGCCGGTGTTCGTCACCACAAGGCCGGAGAGACTCGGGAACTTCGCCGACGCGCCAAGTGCGAGCGTGCCGGATCGCACGGTGAGCGAACCGGTCGTGTCGTTGGCCGTACCGCTGAGGGTGAATGTCTTCGCGGACGCGCTCGCGAGATCAAGCGACGCCGCACCATTCAGCTGTCCTTTGTAGTTCACGTCCGCAGACTGGTTCAGAAGCGTCAGGGTCGCTTTCTCGGCGCTGGTTATGACAGTGTTCGCAGGCTGCATGTTCGCGCTATCAACCAGCGCAAGCCTCATGGCGCACTGGCTGTAGCCGTTGAGATCGTAAGTTCCGGATTTGTGGCTTGCGCTCCAAGTCTTGCCGATATTGAGCACGGTACTGTCGGCGAACAGGTTTTCCCCGCCGAGAATGAACTTGCCGCCCACTCCGATCACGCACACGCTGATGCCCGCTTCCACCGGCGCCTTGAGATACGTCGTGCCACCGTCGGACTCGAAATAGCACGTGCCGCTCCCCGCCTTTTTGACGTCGCCTTCAATGACAACCTTGTTCTCGACATAGCAAGTTCCGTAAACACGCAACTCGCCGGACACCGTGCCGGGTCCGCGGATTCTGCCGCTGCGCATCTCTATCGCCCCGGCCACCGTGGTCCCCGAAGCGACCTCAAGCCCGTAGTTCGCCCCCACGCTCACGTCCAGCGGGTTGTTGTAGGTGAATCCGCCGGAGAACGTCTCGCGCATCTGGTCGTCGTTCGACTCGACGAACTTGATCGTGGAAGTTCCGGAATGGGCGGTGGTAAAAGTGGCATGGACATATCTGAAGTCCATCCCGCCTGTGAATCCGGAAAGATCGCCCGTGAAGGTGAGGCGCTTCTTCGTGCCTTTTGCGTTCACCGCGCTGAACTTGCCGGAGCCGCTGATCTTGCCTGCGAAAGTCGCATTAGCGGTGATGTTCGTGAAGCTGAGCTTGGCGCCTGATTCGATCACGATCTCGCCGCAGGCGGCGGCGGTCGCCACGTCCGCGCCCGTCACCTCCACCAGCTCGCCCGCCGGAATCGTGGCCGTGTCGCCGGCCTCCGGCAAGCCGCTCGGCGACCAGTTCGCGGCGGTGGACCACATTCCGTCCGTGCCCACGTACGTGCGCTCGACTGCGCCGACTGCCGCGGCGACCATCGCCGCCGCGAAAACGCTGATTGCTCTCATGTTCATTTCACGCATTCTCCTTTACCGAGATTCCTTGGATTCTTGGATTGGCCCTATTGTCCTACCCTCCTATTGTCCTGCTTTCTCCCCTTCTTCCACGAACCACTAGGCACTAGGCACTAGGCACTAGGCACTACTTCAGCATGATGATCGTCCCGGCGTCGCCGCTCCGGAGGACGTTCAGCTTGCCGCCGCCGGCCATCCAGCCGAGCGTGTGCGCCGCATCGAGCCCCGCATCCGCGCCGCCATAGACTCCAGGCGCGAGATAGCGGAAGTGCCCGTTGCCCTTCGGCACCGCGAGCGCGCACACCGTAGCCTCCTCGCCGGAGGCCACCTCCAGCGTGCCGCTCGTGTACGTCATCCATGCGTCCGACTTGCCCTGTGCAGAACCGAACGCGTTAGCGCCCGCGCCCGGCGCCACCGCGATCGTGCCGCCATTCAAGACGACGTTCGTCGTCGCGATCCAGCCCGAACCCGCCGCGAAGCGCACCGTGCCGCGAGCCACCTCCAGCGTCCCCGTTGTGGAGGCCGTGAAGTTCGTGAAGGTCAAGGAACCTGCCGCATTGAACTTTATCCCCGCAGCGCCAGTCACCTTGAGCGGCAGGACATCGTTGTACACCGTGTCCGTCGCGATCTCAAGCATCGCCGGCGTCTCGCTCCTCACCGTTGTGTATATCTCCGGATAGCTCTTCACGGTCCAGCCCGCATACATTCGCGATATGCTCTGGTCGTAGCCGTTCATGTCGAGCGCGGTCCCGGACGAGCGATACACGTAATTGTCGTTGCTCATGCACATCGGTTTCCCGCGCGCCATCGCATGCGCCACGTAGCACTTGATGACGTTCTTGTAGGGGTTGATCTCGGACCATTCGTTGGACGGAGACGTTATGTGGAACGTCCCGCCGTAGTCGAAGCGGAGCGCGCCCGCAGAGTGGAATCCCTCGCCCTCCAGCCAGTCGTTCGCGCCGGCGATGCGCCACATCACGTCCGAGCCAGTCTCGTGCGTGACGCCGCCAAGGAAGTGGACGTTTCCGTTCATGTAAGTCTCCGCCCAGCCGCCGAAATACGAGACGCTTCCTGCGAGGTAGAGCGTGCCCGCGCTGGAGTTGTTGATGAAGGAGCCGCTCGATATCGCACCGCCGGTCACGTTGCCGGATATCCTGAGGGGGGTCTCGTTCGTGTGGTTCCCGGCGGACGATGTGATGAAGAGCGGAGGGCAGCCGTTGATGGTGGTGGCGCGAGTCTTGGAGCCGAGGCCCTTCATGTTGTAAACGTAGGGTTGGGACTTGCTGGCCGTGATGTCGGTGACAATAAGCGGGGAAAGGAGCGTCGAGTTGTCAGCGCGGAAGTTGACGCGCCCGCGCGAGCTTATCGTGAGCGCGGCCTGCGATTCGCGCGCGATGATTGGCGAAAGGTTGTCGAGCGCCGCGTTGGACGCCACGCGCCAGACCTGCGGGATGATCAGCAGCTCCACGGGGCAGGCGAGGGAGTGCGTCACCACGGTGGAGTCCACCGCGTTCGTGACGGTGAGGCCTCCTGCGCCGAGGAAGATCTTCGCATTCCCGTCCGCCGCCTGGATCGTGAAGGCGGAGTTGGTGGTGATGTCGATCGCATACGCCTTGACAACGCCGGACACCACCGCCTGCGCCGTGCCCTCACCGAAGATCAGGCGCTCCGTGCCGTCGAACGACGGCGCGACGCCGCCCTTCCAGTTGGCGGCGGAGGCAAGCGCGTCGCCGTCGGATCCGCCGACCCAGGTGAACGAGCCATCCTCGACCACGGGAGCGGAGTTGAGGACGCGCAGTGTGCCGCCGCCGAGGATGTGCGCGCCGAGTTCAGTGCCGTCGTCCTTCGTGTAGTTGCCGGCGTCCACGTACTCGCCTTCAAGGGTCGCGGCGTTGACCTCGATGATGCAGTCTGCGGCGATGTCCACCTTGCCCGAATCGGCAAAGGCAAACGTCATGTTCCCGGGGTTGACGGAGCCGAAATGCGGAATGCTTCCGTGTGTGTCCGCCGGGAACTCGAAAACGCCCGTCCCCTTCGCAATGAGCCGACTGAGTTTGCCACATACGGAGTTGGTCGCGAAGCGGAAGTAGCCGCTCTCGACCATGATCGACCCCGTGGACGTCCCGGAGAGTCCGTTGTAGGTGAATCTCTTGTTGCTCGCGGAGGCATACGAGAGCGAAGCCTTGCCGTTCAGGTTGCCGTACCAGGTGACGTTGTCGCTCTGGTTCAGGATCGAAAGCGTGGCCGGGTCTGCGGAAGTGACATATGTGGCCGCCTCGTTCGCGAGGTCGGTGTTGGCGCCGATCCGGGAGCAGCGCTGGTTCCATCCTTGGAGGTCGACCTTGCCATAATGGCGGTAGCCCACGCCGAAATAAATGTACATCGACTCGGCGAGCGCGTTCTCCTTGCCAAAATAGGTCGTATTGCCGATCGCGTGTATGCCGCTGACCTTCTCCACGTCGCTTTCGATGTAGAGGTTCCCGCCATCCGCCTGGAGCGTCCCGCCATTCCTTACGGACGTGACGCCGCCGCGCAGCTTCATGCCGCCCTGGCAGTACATCGTGGTGGCGTTGTTCGTTATTACACCGGTCACGATGGCGTTGCCGTAGAGGCGGCCGCCGCGCCAGAAGATCGGCCCGGCGAGTGTCACGCCCGTGTCGGGCATCACGCCGTTGTTCGCGCCCACACTTGCGTCGATGAAGTTGTGGTATGTGGCGTTCGCCGGCTTGAACGCGCACTGGTAGGCCTCGTTGCCCGTGGAGCCAACCTGGGGCACTCTGAGGTTTATGCGCGCCGCGTCGCCCACGGCCGTCGGCGAGGATATGACGACGGCGTGGTTCGTGAAGCAGAACTGCCCGGTGAACTCGGTGGCGTCGCCGTTCAGCGTCATCTTAACCGTGGTGAGGGCAGGGCTCACGATCGCGAAGTTGCCGCCGCCGGTAAGCTTTCCGGTGAAGGTGCGGCGTGTCGTGAGGCCGGAGAAAGTGAGAGTTGCGCCGGAGGCGATGTCGATGTCGGCGGCGAGGTAGTCGGCCACATCAGCCTCGGTCACCACGGTGTTCTCCGTGATGGAGATTGCGCCGACTGCCGCGGCGAACATGCTCGCCGCGAAAACGCAGATTGACCTTGTGCTCATTTCGCGTAATCCTTTCTCTGCTCGGATTGGCTAAGATTGTTGATGTACGTATAATATCATATTGAATCGGCTTTCCGCAAGACAAAAAGCAAAAAGTGCGATTTTAGCACTACTGTCCTATTGTCCTACCCTCCTATCGTCCTACTCCAGCTCCACGGCCACGCGGAAGAAGCGGTTGGTCTCGCAGAACCTGGGCGCGGGCGCGGAGGCGTCGGTCGCGGCCCAGGCCGCCGGGGCGTCGAGCGAGGGCGCGCCCAGGAGCGTGTAGCGGCGGGGGCCGTAGGCGCATTCCGCGGGCGTCCAGCCGATCGTCGGCACGCCGTCCGCGCCGATCGTGATCGTGGCGCGGAAGACGTCGTTGGTGTCCGCGGGGTCTGTCCCCGCCACGTAGTCCTCTGCCACGGTGAACGGCGCGCCGCCGGACGTCTTGCCCGTCGGCGGGCTGTTCGTTGCGAAATCAAGGTATTCGGCGTAGGATGCGGGCTCAGCCCCCACCTTCTCGGGCCAGGCCTCGGTGACCCTCCCCCACGCCCATCTGAGCCAGTCCGTCGCCATCGGCGGCACGCCGGGCTCGTCGATGCCCGCCGGCAGCGCCCCCACGACGAGCGCGGCGTTCTTCCCCACCGCCGCCCCGGACGCGTTGCGCGCCACGAGCGACACGAAGTTGGTGCCGCCCGTCAGGAACTCCGCCGCGGGGATGGTTATCTGCGCGCTGCCGCCCGACACCGGGAACGACGCCCATGCGCCGCCGTTCACGCGCACCGCGAGCGTCGCCGCGCCCTGCGCCGCCACGGGCACCGTCGCCGTCACGTCGCCAAGCGCTATCGGGCAGGTGACGTCCACCATCCCCTCCTCGCCTCCGGCGTTGGCGCTCGCCCCCGCGAAGGCAGGCGCCATCGCGGCGTTGCGCGCGTAGCGCAGCGAAGCGGACGTGACGGTCTGCGAGATGTTCGTGAGCGCGCCCGCGAGCGTCGCGAACTTGCCGTCAAGCCAAGTGAAGCGGCGCGCCAGGAAGCGCTTGAGCGCGGAGACGTCGCCCTCCTCGTCGGCGTCGCCGAAGAACCCGGCGCGGTTGTTCCACCTGAGGTCGTTCGCGCGGGCGGAGGCCGCGAGCTTGGCGGCGTAGAGGTCTATGAGCCCCCCTTCCGCCACCACATTCGCGAGCGTGGGGCGCACTTCAAGGTACTTCCGCCTCAGAAGCCACGTGAAGTAGGGGTCGGCGGACCACTGCGCCATGTAGTTCTGCGTGCCGCTTCCGGGGATCCACTTCTCCGGCTGGATCTCCGCGTAGTGGGGAGTGCCGTCGTCGTCGCGCTCCACGGCGGAGCGGCTTCGCATCTGCAGCGAGCCGAGCGCGTGGTCGTAGTCCCACGCCGGGCCGAAGACGAGCTTCCCGCCCACGTCCTTGTAGGCGTAGCGGCTGAAGGCGGTGGAGTCGTCGTTCGCGGTGACGTACACCGAGAGCCAGTAGCCCACCATCGAATCGACGTCCGCGAGCTCGGAATAGTGGCGCCCGTCGGCCATTCCGAGGTCGGAGAGCCACGCGCGCGCCGTTACGTCCCAGTAGTTCGTGGCGTAGGCCATCACTGCCGGGTTCGAGAAGCCGAATTCGGGCGTGTTGAGGCACAGGCAGAGGTAAAGCTGCCCGAGCGGCGTCTTTGAGGTGAACTTCTGGTAGGACGGGTCGTCGGCCTTCTTGGAGTCGACCTCGAAGATGTAGCCGCCCGTTATGTCCGTGGAGAACTTCTTCCACACAACGGTGACGCCGCCTTCGTCCACGCCCGCCGTGCCCTTGGCCTTCACGGTGTAGTTCGTGCCGAGGTACGTGAACTTCCCGCTCGTCATCCACAGGCAGTTCGTCTCGAGCAGCTCCTCGATGTCCGC
>CAMOHV010000084.1 GCA_946615275.1 uncultured Verrucomicrobiota bacterium
GCCGTCGAGCGCGTCTCGGTGTGGTACTGCGCGATGAGCGAGCTCGCCGCCCCGGGGATCATGCACTGGCCTATGCCGTTCATGAACCCGTACATCACGAAGAACATCAGCATCGAGTCCGCGAAGCCAGTGAAAAACACGCTCGTGGAGAAGAGAAGCGTGCCGAGAACGATCACCCACTTGCGGCGGAAGAAGTCAGCGGCCATCCCCGCGAACGGCACCATGCAGCCGTAGGCGAAGAGGAAGTACGTGCGCGAGAGCCCAAGCTGGGCGTCCGTCGCCCCATGCCCGGCAAGGTCCACCTTTATCTGCGGCAGCGAGGCGTTGAACACCTGCCGCGAACCGTGCATCAGGAAGTACGTGACCGCCAGCATCGCCAGCATCAGCCACTTGTATGTTGTGTCGCTGCCTTCGGCAGCTTTAAGTCGGACGGCTTCGCCGTCCTTTAAATCGCCGTTTCGCGGCTTTGAATTGAATATACTCACGGGCAGAGACCTCATTTAAAGGCGGCGCAGTCGCCGATTTAACCATTTAACCATTTAAATTCAAGAACGCCTCCACCTCGGCGCGCGTTGGTGCGCTGGGGGGGCGTCCGGAGAGCCCGCGGCACTTGATCGCCGAGACCGCCGCCGCGAAGCGCTGGCACTCCATCAGGTCGTGCGTCTCAAGCCAGCGCACGGCGAAGCCCGTGTGGAAGAGGTCGCCGCATCCCGTCGTGTCCACGACCTTCTCCACCTTGAACGCGGGGCACTTCACGAAGTCCCTGCCGTCGTAGCACATCGAGCCGCGCACTCCCATCGTGGCGCCGCACACCTTTGGACGGTACCTGTCCCACACCTGCCGCACGGCCTCCTCGGCGTCGGCGAGGCCGGTGAGCTTGAGGATGAACTCCTCCGAGCAGATCAGAAGGTCGGCGAGCGGCAGCAGCTCGTGCATGCCGTCGCGATGCGTGCCGGCGTCGTACATCACTGTGACGCCCGCCTCGCGCGCGGCCTTCGCGGCGGCGATCGCGCCGGTCGCGTTGTGCCCGTCGAGGTGCAGCACCTTGGCGCGGGACACCGTCTCGACGTCGATCTCGTCCGCGGAAAGCTCGTCGAGCCCCTCGCGCGTCCATGCGCACGAGCGGTTGCCCGTCTTCTCCTCTATCCAGAGATACGCGATGGCGCTCGTTGCGCCGGGGCGCACCTTCACCATGGAGACGTCCACGCCCTCGCGGACGAACTCGTCGAGGATCATGCGCCCGTCGGCGTCGTCGCCCACGGTCCCCGCGAACGCGGTGCGCATCCCCAGCGCCGCCGCGCCGGCCGCCGCGTTGCCGGCAGGCCCGCCGCCGCGGATGGAGTGGGCGACCATCTTCACCTTGGTGTCCATCGGAATGAACGGCAGAACGGCGAGATGGTCGTTTGAGCAGAAGCCCAGAGAGATGTAGTCGAATTGTCCCATGCCCCATATTATACACGAAACCTGCTTGCCGCGCGAGAGTGGTTCCGCGAAAAAGTTTGAGAGGATTTGAGAGATCATGAGAAGCGGTGGCTGAATTGAACAAACAAGAGAATGTCTCTCTTCTTGCCCCAAGCCCTTCGATTCAAGCGCCAAAAGCGTCGCAGCCGTCAGCGCTCGGACACGCTCCTTGAAACCGTCGGACAGAAATGACCGCTCTATCGCCTCGTCAAGATGCTCTTTGACAGCGGAGATCATCCTATCGGAAGTGCGGACGAAATCTCATCCACTAGACTAAGGCACGCGATTCTTGAAAAGCCAAGGGCGACGTCAAGGGGTTCTGGCAGCGGCAAGATAAAGCCAAACCACCGCCCAGTCGTAGAATCCAGGCCGCAGATTCTTGAATATCCAGATCCCCGCGCCGTGCCTTTCCGCGAACGAATCCTTGAACGCGACAATTGCGACGGGAACTGCTGCGCGTACTGCCTCATGATCCTGCCTGCTCACGCCAAAGCTGCAATTGCGGTTGCACGGAAACGACTCCTCCTTGACGCGCCTGCCCGCACGGCAGGCATAAGTGGCTCTCCCCCCCTCCACGACAATCCGATGCTCGACATTGCACCCCCGCAGTCCACACCACAGGACATAAAACGGCGTCACGACCGCCGCCACCGCAAACACGACCACGAAGAAAGAGCCGCACCCGTCAAAATACCTGTTTATCCCATTGGAGACAACAGACAAAGCCATCCAGAAGGAAAGTGTTTTCAGAGCCGCGCGCTTCACCGCACCCCGCCACGCGCCCTTTTCGCGATAGACGAACCCGTTGGGCAGCTCCTCCACGCCCTCGGGCTTCTCCGGAGGATTGCACACATAGGTTCTGTATATCGACGCGTATGCCGCCGGCCACGCGATCTTGCACCGTGGGCAGAAAAGCGTGCACTCCCCCCTCATGTCGATGTTCTCGTCCGGAATATCGGCGTCGCACGTCGGGCAGCGATACGGGATGTCCGCCGATTTCCGCCCCATGGCCTCTTCCAGCATCGACGATATGAACATGAACCTTGACTGATCCCCACCGCACCAGACCACACGGCGGTCATCCCCATTGCAGCATACGAGTGAAAGCGCCGCCACGCGCCCCCACCAATTCATGTGGACATCCACGTCCAGTGTCGTCTTCTCGCCGACCTTCACCCTCCGCCGCCGATTGAGGATGAAGCCAAGCCACAGCGTCGAGATCACAAGCTCTCCGTCCTTGAACCTGATGCGTTTGGCGGCAAGCTTGTAAAGCATCACTAGCGCAAGCAGAAAACCCATGAACGCCGTCATGGATATGGCTGTGGCTACAACTACGGAAACATACGGATCGGCAGCCATCCAGAAGAAGACGCCCAACGCCGCGCCTGCGACCGGCAGCATCCAAAGCCAGCGCCAGGGCACGCCATCGTCGATCGCAAATCCCCCGTCGGCGCAACGGCGCACCGACATTCCGCGCGGCGGATGCGCGCGAATGCGCGCCTCCTTCTTCTTCGCAGGCTCTTCACCCACCTCAAGCCGCGCCACAAACGTCCGACAGCTGGGACAATAGCACTGCTCTTCGCCGACATGCCTCTCGTCAAGCACCTCTCCACAAAGACTGCATTGCGCTCTTCCCGCCCGGCACATTAGAACGCCCCTCTCCAAATAGGCGCATCACTTGATCGTTGCGCTGGCGAAGGCGGCGCGGACGGCGGACTCGGGGAGGTCGGTCTCCAGGCGCTTGACGTCGGACGCCTCCAGCTCCGCAATGCCGTCAAGAGGGGACGCGAGAACGAGCCTTGCCCTGTCGCTCACATGCCAGTATTCGACGACCCGCCGGCCGCCGCGCTCGTAGATGAACGCGCGCACGTTCGTCCACTTGCCGCCGGCCACGTCGAGCTGTTTCCACTCGAGAAGCTCGTAGCCGCCCTTGGCGTCGTCCACGAGGTGGAACTCGCGCGCGGGGTCCTTGAGGAGCTCCTTCTGCTCGGGGGTGAGCCACTTCCGCGCGCGGACGTCCTCCCAGCGGCGGATCGTGGCGAGGATGTCGGCGGTGCGCTTGTGCGCGCGCAGCGCCGCGAGCGACATCTGCATCGTGGAGGGGCAGTCGAAGGCGGCGGCCTTGCTCGTGCCGTATTCCCAGATGTCGGGCTGCACGCCCACGGTGCGGACGTCCCCGCTCCACAGGCCCTCGCTCTTCGGCGGCGCCCCGTCCAGCTTCGGGAGCCCGAAGCGCCACCATCCGAAGTCCACCCGCGTGAAGTCCTTCGCGAGGCGCTTCGCGGCGGCGTAGGGGTACTCGATTATCTTGCGCCTGAAGAGCTCCGGCGAGAAGACGTCGAACGCGTTCGCGCCGCTCTGAAGGTGCCAGCCGAAGTGGCTCTTCGCGCAGCCCTCGGTGAAGAGGGGGGCGCGCCCCGACCGCGCGATGCAGCGCTCCACGCAGCGTATCTGCGAAAGGGAGATGTTCACGGTGCAGGGCGGATTCGCGTCCTCGGAGCCGTCGAAGTATAGGAACTCGAGGCCGCAGTCGTATATGGAGGCTATCATGTCGCCTATCTCGTCCTGCAGCGACGTATCCTGGTCCACGTAGCCGCTGATGGCGAAACACTCGCTCACGCCAAGGACACCGCCGATCTCGCCGAGGGGATGGCTCTTCGCGTATGTGCCAAGATGCCGGCGCTTGACGCCCGTGAAACGGTACGGGCGCTCCGTGACGTATCCGGAGTACTCCATCAGCTCCGTGCCGAACTTGAGGATGCGGCACTTCGGGTGCATCGGGGCGGCGATCGGGTTCTGCTCCACGTAGACGTCGCAGGGGTCCTCCGCAGCGGGGAGCGGACGCGAGAGGGTGTAGTGCTTCACGAGCGCGAGGCGGTGGTCGGCCTCGGGGGTGACGTACTTGCTGTCGAAGCCGATGAACGTCTGGAGAGTGTGCATGCCGACGGTTATCCCGGCGGCGTTCAGCTTGCGCACGGCGGCGGAGAACGACTCGCGCGTCCAGCCGTGGCTCCAGGTGTAGTCGGGGAGCGTGCGGAAGCCGCGAAGCCCGCCGTTGACGAGGGCGGGGTAGTAGATGAGCAGCATGCGGAAGCCGCCGGCCTTGGCGTAGGAGACGATCTCGTCGACGTTGTCGGGGCGGATGTCGCATGTCCAGTAGATCGAGGCGTTGAGGCGTCCGTCGCGGCGGCTCCTCACGCCGCGCGGCATGTTCGCGGCGGCCTCGACGGCGTCGATCTGGTCAAGGAGCTCCTTGGGGGTGGCGGCGGCGGCCAGCACGGCCACGCCGTTCGTCACGCCGTAGTCCTTCATGGCCTCGACGGCGAGGCGGCGGAAGCCCCAGCGGCGCTCGTTGTCCACGTCCATGTACGGAGTGCCGCCCATCAGGCCCAGGCATCCGCGACCGTCCCACATCACGTTGAGCCAGTCGCCGAAGTTCTCGCGGTCCTTCACGGGCAGCTGCAGCACGCGGAAGGAGTCGATGGGCGGAACGTCCATGTTCCAGTGCCAGTACTGGTGCTCCTGCTCCGTGTTGGAGATGAGCCTCTCCGGGCGGAACGTCGCGTAGCCGGCGGCGGTCTCCGACACGCGCACGGCCACCTCGTATGGGGCCGTCTCGAACCCGACGTATATCAGATCGCCCTCGCGCCGCACGCGGTTGGCGGGGTACGTGGTGCGCTTCGCCTGCTGGACGAGGCGTATCTCGTTGTTGAACGGGCGCGTCTGCGTGGACGCGAACACGGGTATCCCCTCGCGCGGCTCAAGCATCTCCTCTCCCGTCGCCTTCACGACGAGCGACCTTGCCGTCGCGTCGGGGTTTATCACAAGCCTGAACGCGGCGGTCTCAACCACGACCGGCGTCTTCCCGTCGTAGAAGGTGGGCAGCTTCTCGAATGCGGACGCGGCGCACGCGGACGCCGCCGCCAGTGCCAACAAGGCGCTCATTGTGTTTTTCATGCCAATATTATGCCAAATCCCCACCGCCGGCACAAGTGGGAATCGTTTTCCTGTGGCTCATGCGCGTGGGATATGGTAAACTTTCCGCCATGGAGAAACTTCGGACACATCGGATACTCGAATACCTCAAGCGGAAGAAGAGCTGCACCATCGCGGAGCTGATGGCGGAGTTCAAGGTGAGCTCGGCCACGATCCACCGCGACGTGGAGGAGCTCTCCCGGCGCGACGCCGTGGAGCGCGTGCGCGGCGGGCTTGTCTTCCGAGACGCGCCGCCCTCCAGGCGCGGCGGCGCGGAGTTCGCGGAGCGCACCGTCACCAACCACTCCGCCAAGACCGCGGTCGCCCGCAAGGCGCTCTCGCGCGTCGCCGAGGGGGACATACTCTTCCTCGACTCCTCCACAACCGTCTATGAGCTCGCCATGCAGCTTCGCGACGCCGAATTCGAGCACCTCACCATCGTCACAAACTCCGTGTCCGTGATACAGAACTTCCGCCATTTCCCCGCCCACTGGGTCCTGATCGGGCTCGGCGGGAACTACGACCCCCAGCTGAACTCGATCCTCGGAGCAGACGCCCTCGCGCAGGTCTCAGGGGTCAACATCACGAAGGCGTTCTTCTCCGCCTTCGGGCTCGCCGGGCAGATCGTGACCACCAACCACGAGCGCCAGGCGGAGCTCATCCGCAAGGTGATAGCCTCCGCCGAGAAGAACTACCTTCTCCTCGACAAGTCCAAGATCGGCCGCACCGGCCTCTACCGCCTCGCCTCGCGCAGCGCCTTCGCCGAGGTGTTCACCGCATAGCG
>CAMOHV010000085.1 GCA_946615275.1 uncultured Verrucomicrobiota bacterium
CCGCTCAACGCCCTCACCCTCGACGGCTTTGGTTCGAAAGTCATCCTTGATGCAATTGAAAGTCTGGTGAAATGATGCGGAAGCTTTTTGCTCTTTGTGTAGGACTTGCTGTTTCCGCGGCCATTGCATACGGAGGCGAAGAGGGGGATGTGTCGCTTGAACGGGTCAAGGCGAACCTCGTGCGCGTACTCATGGACACGAACGCGCAGCGCCTGAAGGGCCTGATTCCGCTGGCCGCGTCTTCGAGGTCACGATCCCGCACGGAGTGAAGCCGTGTGCGGCCTCCTGCGCCTGGCGCGTCTATCCCAACGGCAAGTAGATGCGGCGTATTCTGGAATAGTTTGATTGAGGAACGAAAGGAAGCAAGATGAAAAGACTGAATGCAATTCTATCGCTTGCCGCACTGGCCGCCATGCCTGCGCTGGCGGCGCGGGGGCGCCGCTTCCGCTTCGCGGTGGCGCCGGCCAATTCCTTCGGCGGACACGGCAGGGCCATCCGCTCGGCGTGGCTGACGGGCGACTTCGGCGCGTAGGCCGCCGCTCTTTGCGGCCCATGTCATTTCCAGCTGCCGTTTTTAGGATGAAAAAGCGCATGCCCGCCCCACCATGAAGCGAGGCGTGAAAACCGCCAACCCGTTCGCTTGTCGTCGCGTCTTATATGGTAGATGGAGATGAAAGGACACAACGAAAGGCCGGCGGCGTGAGCGTAGTCGCGGAAATCCACGATGATGTCGATCGCGGCGCGGTTCGGCTTGTCTCGGAATATCGGGACAGGCTCTATCGCGACGCCATGGCCCTCTGCCGGGATCCCGCGGCGGCGGAGGATCTGGTGTTCCGCACTTTCGACCTGGCCATACGCAAGATAGACACCTTCAAGGGCGAATGCTCTCTTTACGGATGGATGAAGGCCATCCTCCACAATTGCCACCAGACGGAGGCGAGGAGAAAATCGTCGCAGATGATTGCGCCCGGCGTGGTGGACGAGGACATGCCGGAAACAGGCGAGACGCTGACTACGGAAAAGTCCATTCTCGACGCGTCCGACGCCGAGGTCGTGCGCCGCGCCGTGTGCGGACTGCCCGAGGAACTGCGCGAAGTGATAGTGCTGCACTATTTCATGGAGCAGCCGGTCGCGAAGATCGCCCGCGTCCTGGCCATGCCGGCGGGGACTGTGAAGTTCCGGATGCACATCGCCCGCAAGCTTCTGGCGCGCGTGCTCACGCGCCAGATGAAACGGCCTCTGGCGCGCCTGATCATCGCCGCCGCGGGGCTTTTCGCGGCAATGGGCCTCGCCTTTCTGTCCGGGATCGCGCCCGGCGGCGATCCCGCCGCGCGGGAGGACGCGAAGGCGGAGCATCCCGGAGAATCGATTGACGTCTTTGGAAACAACGAAGGAGAAAACATGATGATTACAAGAAAGGTGGCGTCGCTGGTGGGGGCGTCTCTTATAACGGTGGCCGCTCCGTGCGCGGAGCTGACGAGCGAGCCGACGTTCGTGTTCCTGCGCCCGGAGACGAGTTCGTTCTGGCATACGGCCACGAACAACGTGATGACGCTTCCGATAGACTATCCCGTAGGGGCGAGCTCCGCGTCGCTGTCGGTGACGGGGGATGGATATGCGAAGACCTACACGGGGCTGGCCGGCGATTCGTTCGACCTGGAGCTGCCCGCGCCAAACTCTCCGTCCGAGGAGAACATATACGACCTTGTGCTTTCCTTTGACGACGGCACCGAGCGCAGGGCAAGGCTGGGCCTCATCCAGGGGCTGGGGGCCGATTCGGAGGGCGCCACGCGATGCCTGGCGCCGGCGGAGGGAAGGGTGTGGAACAAGGTGAAGAACAGGGCCGTGATGCCCATACCGTATGGGATGGAGTCGTTCAAGATGTCGATCGACGGCGGCGACCCGGTGGAAGTGGAGACGGGACTGGACGGCGCGCAGGGATGGTACGCGCTAAAGCCGGCAAACGGCTCGAAGGTGTCCCTTTCGCTTTCGCTGGCGGACGGCGTGAACTACGCGGCCACGCTTTTCGGCGTGGGGAACGGTTTCTTCATCATATTGAACTGATCTAAAAAAGGAGTAAATGAAATGAGAGTTTCAATGATACTGATGTCCGCATTGTCGGCGACGGCAGCTTGGTCGGCCAACATCGAGCAGGTGATCGTGCGCCAGCAGTGGCCGTGGTCGACGGACGTGAAGGTGGAGTACAAACTTTCCGGCGTCACGTCTCCGGTCGATATCGGAGTTGCGGCCTACAACGGCGACACGCCCCTGGACGCGTCCAACCTCGACGCTTCCATCACGGGCGTTCGCTTCGGCATCAACGAGGATGGCGTCGGGAAGTTCACCATAGATCCGGTGCGGGCGTTTGGGACGGAGAAGGTGGCGCTGGCCAACTTCAGGGTGAAGCTGACCGTCGTCGACGCCTCCGCCTCCATGACGAAGCCCCTCTACAAGATCGTGAATCTGGCCACGGGCGTCATCACGGACGTCACGACGGCGGAACTCCTGAACGGCGCACACGGCGCGGTGGAGACCGGCGGACAGACGATAGCCGCGGGCGCCGCCGTGGATGAGACGAGGGTCTATTGGACTGGCGTCACGAACAAGACCGACTACTCCACGTCCCTGCTCGTTCTGCGCCGAGTCCCGGCGGCAGGCGCCACGTTCACCATGGGTTCACCAACGGGCGAGCCTGGGAGATCGGTGGCGTACAGCCAGGTTGCCAGTTATCTGCCGCGCGGCGCCGAAACTCAGCATGAAGTGTCGTTTATGCGCGATTTCTACATCGGCGTGTACGAGATGACCCAGAAGCAGTATAACCTTCTCGTCGGAACCTGGCCGTCGAAGTTCACGGCGGACAGGGATTCGCGGCCGGTGGAGCAGGTGTCATGGAGCACCGTGACGGGAACGTGCCTTCCGGCGCTCAAGGCGCTCACCGGAAAGGACTTCCTCCTGCCAACGGAGGCTCAGTGGGAGTTCGCCTACCGCGCCGGGATGACCACCGGTCTCCACAACGGCAGGGAGGTTTCCAATAGCAATGCTTATCGTCTTACGAACGGCGGTTCCGCAGATCCGGGGCTCATAACCATCGCGCGGTATTTCTTCAACGCGGGGAATTCCACCACCGCGACGCTCGACTCGTCCCGCGGAACGGCGAAGGTAGGATCGTATCGGTGTAACAATTGGGGGCTTTACGACATGGCCGGAAACGTTTGCGAATGGTGCTCGGACTATTACACCGAGGATCTGGGGGCGTCTGCGGCCGCAGACCCGGCCGGCCCGGCGGCGGGCGACGAGGGTTATGAGAGCTATCGCGTGCTGCGCAACGGCAGCATACAGTGGAACAACTATGGGAACTGCACTTGCCGCGCCGCGTTCAGGCGAGGCAAGGACGAATCATCTTTCGCCAGCGTCTATGCCGGCTTCCGCGTGGTTTTGATGGCAGAGTAAAGCGGATATATGTCGATGCGAACTGCAGTGATGGCGGCCGCCGTGCTTATGGCGGCTACGCCTTTGGCGACGTGCGCCCTCGAATGCGGCATGTGCGCGCACGTGGGGCGAGGCGGATATTGGCGCAGGCACAGGACTTTCGCCAAGGCGAAGGAGGCCGGATGCGCGTGGATCCGCACGGATTTCGACTGGTGGCAGATGGAGCGCAGGCCAGGGGTGTGGACGTTCGAGAAATACGACGCTCTTCTGCGCGACGCCGAGGCGGCCGGCATCAATATCCTGCCGATACTCTACTCTCCGCCGGAATGGAGAAGGCCCGTCGCTTCGCACATCGAGGAGTGGCAGGACTTCGTCGCGCGCGTGATGGCCCGGTGGGGCGACAGGCTGCCGTATGTGGAGATATGGAACGAGCCGCTCTATCCGGGAAGGGGAATGGGCGTGACCAACTTCGCCGCGGTGATGCGCGCGGCCTACGCCGCCGTGAAGCGGGTCTCCCCGAGCACCAAGGTGCTTCTGGGGGAATGTTCCGCCGGGCAGCTAGAGTCGCTTTATGCCCATGGAGCAGGCGGGGCCTTCGACGTCATGAACATGCATCTCTACTCTCCGCTCCAGACGGACATCCCGGAAGGATGCTTCGCCCCCGCGATAGAGCGCGTCCGCTCCTGCCTTGCCGCGCACGGCGACGGCGCCAAGCCCATCTGGGTGACGGAGACGGGCTGGCCCACTCCGCCGGCCCGCCACGTGGCGGACATCCTCAAGGCCGGCCTCGCTCTGGCCGAGCCGTCCCGCCGCGCATGGCGCGTCGTCCATACCGACTCTTTCGCGAACGACGCCTCCATGGACAACGGGACCGAAGACCTTCTCGCATTGGCGTTCCCATCCGGCTCGACGTACGAGCCATGCCATTCCACGAATCTCGCCGCGCGCCTTGCGCGCGGCGATGTGGACGCGCTTGTCCTGCCTTTCGAGGAGAAATGTCCGCCTGAGGTCGTGGCGCCGGCCTACGAGTTCGTCCGGCAGGGCGGCACTCTGATCGACTTCGGCGGTCTGCCCCTCTATGCGAAGCTCCCCGACCGCGCTGAATGGCTGCGCCGGTTCCACATCGCGCCGAAGGCATGGTGGATGGACGGACGCTATCCAAAGCGCTGCACGGTCTCTCCAGTGGTGCCGTCCATTGCGGCGACTCATCGCTTCAAGGGGGAGCGATTCCTCTCTGGCGATTACTGCGGCGAAGGCGACGAATTCCTGCCGCTTGTCTCGGGCCTGTCCACGAACGGACAGCGGTGCGTAGCGGCCGCAGTCTATCGGTTCGGCGGCGATCTGAAGGGGCGGGCCATCATCTCCACGATATTCGACCATCAGCACCGGACAACGTCGGAGGCGCGCCAGGGAAGGCTTGTGGCGCGCACGATGGCGATTCTCGCGGCGTGCGGCGTGGAGAAGGCGTTCTGGTACGAGCAACGTTCCAACGAGCATGGCCCCAACAGTCGATATGAGGGCGCGTGCCATTTTGGGCTATTGAGGGGCGACTATTCGGAGAAAGACGGTTTTGCGGCATTCAGGACGTTCGTGCGGATGTGCCCGCCGGGCTCCAGCATCCGCGCGGAACCGTGGGATGATTCTGCGGAAGGGTTCTGCCGGGTGCGCTGGGAGCGCCCGAACGGTATGTCCTGTGGCATACTTTGGAAGACGGGGAACATGGTAGAACGCATAATACCGTTTCGTGGCAACGCGAAGTTCTTTGACCATCTGGGGCGGGCTGTGGGGATTGCGCCGAGCGGAGGGCCGTCGAAGGTGAAAGTGTCGGGCGCTCCATTGTATTGGGTGATTCCTGACCCAGGTGTACGCTGATGCCATGGTTGCTGCCTGTTTATGACTTCAATGGTCATCTAGATGCATTCTTGTGACGGACGGTCCTAGTAGAACGGGCTGCCAGCCCGTTTAGTGAATTGAGAATTGAGAATGGAGAATTGAGAATTCGGCGGCCGCGACGGAGCGCGGCCCTCCCGGGGCGGGATTTTGATGGTTTGAGATTTCGTCCGCACCATGTTCTCATTTTGGAAACTGATGGGGTCTGACCCCACATGTAACCGATGGGGTCTGACCCCACATGGGAATGGGGAATGTTCACAAACTCTCAATATCCACAAATGTTCACAAATCGCAAATGAAAATCCACTTTTGCGGAAGATTGGCGATCTGTTCGGGCGGTGGAGGAACGCCGTCACTACGACGGCGACGGAGCGGCAACGGCGATAGGACGGTCCTAGTGAACGGGCTGCCAGCCCGTTCAGTGAATTGAGAATGGAGAATTGAGACTGGAGAATTGAGAATTCGGCGGCCGCGACGGAGCGCGGCCCTCCCGGGGCGGGATTTTGATGGTTTGAGATTTCGTCCGCACCATGTTCTCATTTTGGAAACTGATGGGGTCTGACCCCACATGTAACCGATGGGGTCTGACCCCACATGGGAATGGGGAATGTTCACAAACTCTCAATATCCACAAATGTTCACAAATCGCAAATGAAAATCCACTTTTGCGGAAGATTGGCGATCTGTTCGGGCGGTGGAGGAACGCCGTCACTACGACGGCGACGGAGCGGCAACGGCGATAGGACGGTCCTAGTGAACGGGCTGCCAGCCCGTTCAGTGAATTGAGAATGGAGAATTGAGACTGGAGAATTGAGAATTCGGCGGCCGCGACGGAGCGCGGCCCTCCCGTTGGAGCTTTCAAGGGGTACGGTCGTCCAGCGAGATTTC
>CAMOHV010000086.1 GCA_946615275.1 uncultured Verrucomicrobiota bacterium
CGGCGGCGGGGGCGATCTGCTCCTGCGCGCTTTTCGCGCGCGCTATCGTGTCGCACCCGCCCGCGAGCGCGGCGAGCGCCGCAAGCCAGATTGGCATCTTGATTGTCTTCATCGTTTTAGTGGCTAGTGGTGGGTGGCCATTGGGGTCACTTGCGCGAAGCGCCGGTGTCCGGATTGTAGAGGATGTCGCCGCCGGGCGTGGAGATCACGCCGCGCACGGTGTCGTCCTTGATGGCGTATGTCCTGGCCTTCGCCCATCCGCCCTCCCCGGAGAGGAAGAGGTCCACCGCCTCGCAGGGGCGCTCGCCCGAGACGCGCGCCCTGCGCCCGCCGTTTGGCCGCGCGATCTCGAAGCCCGTGCCGTCGGGGAGCATCTTCACGTTGTACGCCACGCGCCCGTCGCCGTCGTACATCGGGATCACGTCGCCCGGATGATGCCTCACGACGCGGTCCCACACGTCCATCACCTTGCTCATGTCCTGGTAGCAGTCCCATGTCACGCGGCCGTCCTTCGCGTCCATGTAGAAATGGTTCACCTGGCTGCCGTCGCGGCAGTTGTTTATGATGTGGAAGTGCGCGGGGAAGTCGGTGTGGCCGTTGGGGAAGTTGGAGTCGAACCCGCCGATCCATATCGACCCGTTGGAAAGAGAGTCCTTCTCCTTGAAGCCGATCTCCGCGAAGGCGTCCCTCAAGGCGAAGATGAAGTTCATCGCCGCCTGTATCTCCCTCTCCGGATACGGCACCTTGCGGTGCGGCCCCGCCTGCATCCCGCGAATGTGGTGCTGGAGCGAGCTCGACACCGCGCCCATGCGCGGCAGGCCCGTGGAGAACGTGGTTGGCGGCTTCGCGGCGGACGGCACGAAGCGCGCGCCCCCCGCCTCCACCACCACGTTGCTCGCGCCGTACACCGCGCGCACGCCCGCCCCCGGCCACTTGACCGCCACCTCTGGCGGCGGCGCCTTGAGCCCGTCCCTCTCGAACGTGAGGTACGCCTCGCGGACGTTCACGCCGGAATATTCCTCGCCCTCCACCACGCGCCATCCTCCTGGCAGCGCCACCTCGGGCATCTTGTCGCCCTCGCCCACGCGCACCTTCATCACCTTCACGCCGTAGCGCGTCACGTCGCCATGGTATGCGTTCACGAACACGTCCCAGTTGGTCGGGGCCGTGTACTTCACGTCGATCGCGCCGTTCGGGCGGCGCTTCCAGTCCACGTGCAGCGTGCCGTCCTCGCCGAGGTCCTCGTCCCAGCTGCCGCCGGGGCGTTCGGTCTTGCGGAACACGAGGCATGCCACCTTCGAATCCTTGTTGAGCTTGTAGAGGCCTCGGGAATCGATCCTCGAGCGGGCGCGCTTCGAGAAGTCGTGCCCCTCCTCGGCAAGCGCCTTGTGCCAGGCGAGCTTGTCGGCCGGGTCGCGCGTCTTCTGGAACCTCTCGCCGAGAACCGCGCTCATGGCGGCCTTCTGCACGCGCACCTCGAAGACGCGCGCAGACGGATCGCCCCACGTGGAGTCCACCCTCAGCCTCACGGCCTTGAGCATCCTCGGCGAGAACCTGTGCACGCGATGCCTCACGCCGTTCTTCTCCACCTCCGCGAGCGCGGTCCAGCCCTTCCCGTCGAAGCCCTCCACCGCGTAGCCCTTCACGAGCGCCGGCGGGAGCGGGTTCCCGATTGGATGGAGAGGGTTCAGGTCGGAGTCGAACGTGAGGCGCACCTCATTGGCGGGGACGGGCTCGGGGAACTCAAGCGTGAGCGTCTGCGGGAAAGGCCGATCGGGGTCCGACATCCAGCAGTGGCTCGCCGCCCCTATCGTGCGCGAGAAGCCATCCACCGCATACTCCGGCCTGGAGTCCACGACGAACCGGAATCCCCCCTCCGGCACCATGGCGTAGCGCACGTTCGGGACGAGCGTCCACTTGTCCACGCCCCATCCGCGGAAAGCAAGCGGCTCGAACAGCTTGTCCGTCATGAACCACTTCACGCCCTTCGCGGCCCCAAGCTGAACCCACACGTACGGCGCGTCCAGCGCGATCGGCTCGTCGGCGGCGAAACGCACCCAGCGCCGCTTGCCGGGCTTGACCACCGCCTTCGCCCGGCCTGCCATCCGCAGCGCCGAGGCGTCCAACGCCCGCGCGGAGTCCGACGCCGGCACCTCCGACACATACACGCGCGCCGTCACCTCCACCGGCTCCTTCGCCGCGCACTCCAGAAGGCACTCGAACGACTTCATCTCCTTCAGGCCGCCGCGCGAGAACCCCGCCACGCGCGGCATGTTGAGCGGATGCGCCACATCGCCCCTCTTCTTCCCGCGCACCTCGATCATCCTCTTCGGCACAAGCTTGTACAGACACGTGCTGGACGCCGTGACCTTCGCGCCCCGCGCCAGATCGTCCGGATCATCGTTCGCGATCCCCGGGATGTACTGGTCGTCCTTGAGAAGCGTCTGCTGAAGGTCGCGGATGTTCGCCATGTCCGCGCCGTACTCCCGCGGCATCAGGCCCTTCCTGAGCATCTTCGCGGCGGCGGTCCCCACCGCCTGCCCCATAGTGAGGATCGTGGACTCCACGCGCGTCGACCCCAGCGCGATGTGCGTGACGCTTACGGAGCGCCCGGCCACCATGAGGTTGGGCACGTTCGTGGAGTACAGGCAGCGGAACGGTATCGTGTAGATCGGCACCGTTGGGTGGTGCTTCCAGTAGCCGTTGCCGTTGGGGTTCTCCATGCCCAGCGGGTCGTGCGTGTCGAGCGGCCAGCCGCCGTACGAGATGCGGTCGTCGAAGACGCGCCCCTCGAGGCAGTCGTTCGCCGTGAGGATGTAGTCGCCCACGAGCCTGTACCCTTCGCGGCGGCCGTTCATGTGGGCCATCTCCACGAGCGCGTTGTTGCGTATGCGCTCCCTGCCCTCCCATTCGTTCTTCAGCCATCCCCAGTATGCGAGGTTGATGCGCACGAGCTCGTCGCGAGCGCGCTCTGGATCCACCAGGTCGTCGAACCTTCCGCCATGCTCCACCCACCACTGGCTCCACGGCGAATCCGTGTTCCGCGTGAAGCCGGGCGGCAGGACGCGCGCCCATTCGGGCGTCTCGTAGGGGACCGGCGCGTCTCCCATGCGCAGCTGGCGGTAGCCGAGATATCCGCCCATCAGGCATCCGCTCATCGTAAGGTCGTCGCGCACCTCGGGGGCGGGCGCCTCGTTGTATTCGCTCCTCGCCTCGCGGCCGTACATGCGCTTGGCGCCGGCGAAGACGCCCACCCATCCGTCGCCCGTGCAGTCGGCGAAGAGCCTGCCGCGCCAGCGGCGGCGCGCGCCGTCGAGCGTGCCTCGCGCCACCACGGCCGCGATCCTGTCGCCGTCCTTCTCCACGGACATCACGCGCTCGTTCGCGAACACATGCAGGTTCGGCAGCTCCTCCGCCATCTCGCGGAACGCCGCCGAGAGCGTCCTCTCCGCCGTGAGCGCCTTGCGGAGGTTCACCTCCTCGCAGATGCCTCCTTCGCGCGCGTTTGCGTGCGACACCGCCGCGCCGTCGGTCGGCACGCCAAGCTCGCAGCTTGCGTTGCCACCCAGAACCGGGCGGTCGTGCACGAGCGCCACGCGCACTCCGTGCCGCGCGGCGGCGATGGCCGCGCCCATCCCCCCAGGCCCAGCGCCAACGACCACAAGCCCGAACTCGCCCGCGTCGCCCACATCGCCCGCCGCCCCGGTGAACTTCGCGCGCGCCCTCTCGCACTCCTCCGCGCCGTCGCCGGGCGCAAACGAGAGATCCTGCGTGAAAATGATCGCGTCGCACCTCGCGAACGATCCGGATAGATCCTCCAGCGCGACCTCCACATCGCCCTTCTGAAGATCCCATTCGCCCGCCTTCTCCCAGCGCCAGCCATCCTTGCCGCTCGCGCCGAGCGTCGGGCCCGTCTTGCCGCCCACGGAGATGCGGAACTTCCCAGGGCTGTACTCCGGCAGCCAGTCCTTCGTGCGCGCCCACGCGCGCCACTTCCCCGCGCGCGGCACGCCAAGCGTCGTCTTCGCCGCCGCAAGCGGCTTCAGGACACCCGCGGCCAGGAGATACGCGCTTCCCATCTTGTGCGTGAACTGCGTATCAATGCGCCAGCCGCCGTAGTCCCTGAAGTTCTCGGCCTCGAGCCAGACATACCCCTTCACCACCTCGCGCGCGTCCTCCGCCGGGGCGCGGAACCCCGCCACCTCGGGCGACAATGCGCAAGCCGCGCCTGCCACGGCCGCCGCCGCCAGCAACATTCTGCCTCTCATCTCTGATTCTCCTTGTCCAGTTTGTTTTTGAAATGCTCAATTGCGCCGTCGATATCCGAGAACGCGCCGTCGAGCTGCGCTTCGTAGCATGCGTCGAGCCATTCCTTGAACTTCGCCGACGGCTTGAACCCCATCGCGATCAGGTGGCGTCCCATCAGGATCGGCTTCGGGACGGAGTCCGCCACACGCAGACGCTCCGCCGCCGCCGCCAGCCACTCGAGGTCGGCCCCGGCCGAAGTCCCCCCGGCGCACTCTGGCGGGCGCCCCTCGTCGTCGGCCTTCGCCACGCGTATCAAGCGGTCAATGCGCACAACGCGCGCCGCGAGGCGCCTCACCGCCGAGTCCCCCACCTTCGCCCTCCACATCGCGAACGGCTGCATGTGGTTCTGCACGAGCGGCGGCACCTCCCTCAGGATGCGCTCCTCGTTCGTGAGCCGGCGCAGGAACGAAAGGGTCGGCGCCACGCCGGCCTCGTCGTGCCCCAGCGAGCGGATGCGCTTCTTCACCGGGTCGTAGCGCGTCGTGGCCGGCTTGCCGAAGTCGTGGCACAGCACCGCGAGGCCGACGATCAGATCCTCGCGCGCGTCGCCTATGCGCCGCCGCGCGAATGCGTCCAGGCACATGCACGTGTGCTTCCACACATCCCCTTCGGGATGCCAATGGGGATCCTGCTTGCAGCCGATGAGGCGCTCTAGCTCCGGGAAGAAACGCACCCACCTCGTGGCACGTAGGAAGGAAAGCCCTTTGGAGATCATGCGTCCCTTGAGCAGAAGCTTGCCCCACTCCTCGAAGAGCCTCTCCGGCGGCAGGCCCTCCATCGTCATCGCTCGGCACGTCTCGATCGTCTCAGGCGCTGGCTCAAGGTCGAAGCGCGCCACGAACTGCGCGCCCCTCAGGACGCGCAGAGGATCCTCGGAGAACTTCTCGGAGACATGCCTCAGGACGCGGCCGCGAAGATCGTCCATTCCTCTGTATGGGTCCTCCAGACGCTCCTCGAGCGGATCGTAGTACATCGCGTTGATGGTGAAGTCGCGTCTGCTCGCCGCCTCCGCCACAGTGAGCGTTGGGTCCGAGTCGATGAGGAATCCCTTGTGGCCGGTACCGCGCTTGGTCTCGCGCCTTGGAAGCGACACGTCGATGTCCAGGTGGTGGATCTTCAGGACTCCGAACGACACCCCGCACGGGTCGAAGGCGTATTTCGCCCCGATCGCCCTCTGAAGGTCCTCGGGCTGCACGCCGAACACCTCCAGGTCGACGTCCTTCACGCTCTTCGCGCCGATGGACAGGTCGCGCACGGCGCCGCCCACCATGAGCGCGCGTCCGCCCGCCTTCACTGCGATCGCCGCGATGTCCAGCACCGCCGCGCGCAGCTCGTCGTCCAATGTGTCGAGACACAACTTCATATTCACGCAACCATTCGCACCACCAGAGGATGGTCATGCTCATTGTTTTGACGCGGAGATTATACCATATTCTCTTGGCGGTGGGACTGGGAAAGTTCCGCTTTCGCTTTCACCCTAAACTCCTCGTTTGGATTTTAACGCAGAGAAAAAGAGCCCGTCAGAAAGACCAGAGATTCGTGTCCCCGCCCCATGTCCTTGGGCGAAATCGCCGGCTGATGGTCTGCTTTCATGCCCAAGAGCATCGGTCTCTAGTCCACTTTCCCCAGCGAAGTAGTCTGCCGCTGGTCCACTTTCGTGCCCAAGGGCATCGGCTGCCCGCTCTCTTCTTTGCAAGCAGGCCGCTATCCCGCCTTGGCGCCGATCTTCCCTGGTTTCTTTCTTCGCTTTGTGGCCGCCACGGCTATTCGCGGCGCGTAGTCGGGATGCAGCCTGGCGTATAGTTGCGCGTCCAGGCTGATCAGCGTCCCCTCGCAGGCCTCCAGCACCTCCTTCGCCCTCTCCCTCGCCCCGGAA
>CAMOHV010000087.1 GCA_946615275.1 uncultured Verrucomicrobiota bacterium
TCCCGCTCGCGCCTGACGACCCGAATCCATGCAGATAGAGTATCTTCTTCATTTCGCTATCTCGATTTTCTTCATTCCGGCGGCGCAGCGCTTTCGCGGCGGAACATCTTCAGCCGGCGATTCGCTCGATGAGCGAGACGCTCCGGCGGGCTGCGGCGGCGTCGACTGGATACGGTTCGCCGCCGGAAAGCGAATCGGCGAACGCCTCGAAGCAGGCCTGATGGAGGGTGAAGTCGAGCTGGTCAGGGCGGCTTGAGCCGTGGGCTCCAACCGCCTCCGCGCTGGCACGGGGCGAAGAGAGTGGAAGGAGGGATTCAGGGGTGGAGCCGTCGGCGAGACGCCATTCGGCGATGGTGTGGTCCTTGAGGACGATCGTGCCGCGGGTGCCGGTGATTTCGAGGGACTTGGCTCGGCCGGGCCAGGAGCTGGTGGCGCCGTAGACGACGCCGAGCGCGCCGCCTTCGAAGCGCAGCGCGGCGCAGGCGGTGTCCTCGGCCTCCATTGGATGCGCGAGCGTGGCGGAGAGGCCCTTGACCTCGACGACCGGCGGCATGAGGGCGGTAAGCCAGTCGATCATGTGTATGGACTGGTTCATGAGCGCGCCGCCGCCGTCCATGGAGAGAGTGCCGTGCCACGAGGATTCGGTGTAGTAGGAGTCGTCGCGCCACCAGGGGACGTCGACGCGGGCGAAGGTGATGCGCCCCAGGCGTTCTTGCCGGACGGCCGCGAGGACGGCCTGGAACGCGGGCGTCCAGCGCGTCTGGCAGATGCAGCCGAGGGGCGTGGATGTTGCGGCGCAGGCGGCGGCCATGGCGTCGATCCGGGCGGATGTGATCGCGAGCGGCTTCTCCACCAGCACGGGCACGCGAAGCCGTGCGCATTCGAACACCACCTCGTCGTGCGCGCCGCTCGCGGTGGCGACGACGGCCATGCCGAGTCCGGGCTGGGCGAGGGCGGCCTTCCATTCGCCGGATCGGAACGAGACGCGCCCCGCGAAGGAGAGTCGGTCGCTCGCGAGGATGGCCTGCTCGTGGAAGCGGGAGATGAGGCCGGTTCCGATGACGAGGGCGTTCATTGGGGGCTTGGGGCGGAGGAGGGTTTGGCCCGGGATCTGCGCCAGACGTATAGGATGGCGACGAGCAGGGCGGAGGCCGCGAACCAGGAGCAGAGCGGCCTGGTGGCTGCGCCGAAGGCGTGCGGGACGCCCTGGGTGACCTGCTGCGCGAAGGCGTTTAGGACGCCGCCGAAGACGGATCTTGCCATGTAGGCCATGAGGGCCGTCTGGCCGAAGAGTATGAAGAGCCCGAGCCCGCGGCGCCACATCTTGACGTCGGTCAGATAGAAGAGTATGGCGAGCGCGAGGCAGCACCAGCCCATCGCCTGCGCGGTGAAGGTGAATGTGTAGAGGTGCTTGATGCAGGGGATCCACGGGACGAAGGCCCAGCCGACGGCGAGGAGCGCGGCGCCGAGGGCGGAGAGGGCGGCGAAGCGCTTCATCTTGTCCCACTTTGCGATGAGGATGCGCGTCGCCTCCATGCCGCAGAGCGTCATGGCGCCGAACATGAGTATCGTGAGCCACCAGGTGTAGCCCTTGTCGGCGAGCTCCAGCGCGCGGTTGCCCGCGGGCATGATGCGGGGGACGACCCATTCCTCGACGGCCTGCGCGAAGTTGCCGTCCTTAGTGTAGTCGCCGAGGAAGTGCAGAAGCGCGGCGTATGCGGCCGCAAGCGCGATCGGGGCGGCGATCTGCACCTTGCGCCACGGCAGGGCGAAGACTATGGCGGCGATCAGGTAGCCCGAGGCGATGGACTGGAGCGTGTTGTTGAAGGGGCTGATCTTCGAGAGGTCTAGCGTGAAGAGCCGCCCCTGCGCCATCATGCCGAACACCCACAGGGACGCGACGCGGAACGCGACGTGCCGCCAGTAGCCCCAAGTGGGGCGCCCGTCGGGGCCGAGGCGCCGCCCGAGGGCGAACGGGACGGCCGCGCCGCACATGAAGATGAAGAGCGGCATGATGATGTCCCACAGCGTGAAGCCGCCCCAGTTGTGCTTGAACTGCCCCATCACGCACTCAGGCAGGGGCGTGGTGGAGTTGAGCGCCTTCATGAAGCCGCTCACGACCGTGAGCAGGAACATGTCGAGCCCGCGCAGCAGGTCGAGGGAGAAGAGGCGCTCCCGCGCGGCCTGCAGGGCCGCGCTCTCAGGACGGATGCATGGGGTGGATTCGGGCTGGCCGGATGGAGGGGACAAGGGCGATTCCATGGCGATGGGGGAATGGGGAATGGGGATCAGGGGACGGGTGCCGCTTTGGCGCGGCGCTTCTTGACTAGCCAGAAGATGAGCGCGCCGGCGCCGACGAGAAGCAGGATGCCGAGCACGGGGCGGTAGAATATCCACGCGATGGCGATGGTGACGAGCGAGCAGAAGAAGGCGATCACGCCGGCGACGAGGCCGGTGCCGATCTCGACGATGTCGCCGAGGATCGGGAGGACGTCGGCGAGGACGCTGAGGGGCTTGAACACCATGCCGAGGCCGATGAACATGACGATGAACCCGCCGAGGCGGATAAGCCAGGTCATGATGGCGTTGTTGGTGCGGGCGGTGGCGAACATGGCGGCGGCGTCCTCGACGCCGTCGGTGAGGTAGTTGAGCTTCTTGCCGTTCTTGGCGGTGTAGTCAACGAAGGTGTCGCCTTTCTGCTTGGCGATGAGGGAGATGTCGTGCGGGAGCACGACGCTGAAGTTGACGCGCATGTCGCCGACGCGGGGCTGAGAGAGCACGTTGCGGTTGTTCTTCTCGTTGCTGCGCGTTCCGGCCTCCGGCACGTATATGGTCGTGCCGCTGATCTGGACGCGCGCGACCTTGCACGTGAATGAGTTGGGGAACGCGAACGCCTTTTCGGAGCCGATCTTCGAGATCTGCTTCTCGCTCAGGCGGAAGGCGCCGAACGTGACGTTGGCCGCCTCCCGCTTCTCGGACTCGAATTCCATGGCGCCGGGGTTGTTGTGCCCCTGCTCCTTGAAGCCGCTCGAATCGATGACGTGGTCAACCCAGGCCTGCCTGTAGGTGTAGGTGGTGGTCTTCTCCACGCTGCCGCCCAGCTTCTTCTTCTCCTGGGTCTTGGAGTCCTCGATCCACTGGAACATCTCCACCTTGCGCTCGAGGCGGATGGCGGTGTTGGAGACGCCGAAGACGTCGTCTACGAGGACGTCCTTGGTGTCGGCCTTGCCGGACATGTGGACGAACTTGCCCTCCATTTCCGGATCGACCTTCGCGTTCGACTCCAGCGAGACGCACGCGCCCTCGCCCTCGTCTATGGCCCGCGCGGTCTTCACCGCGTTGCCTTCGTTCCAGAACAGGACGGGGAATCCCGCCAGGAAGATGAGCCCGCCGGCGAGGACGCCCTTGATGGAACCGCCGAGGCGCGAGCCCCAGCCTTCAGTAGTCGTTTCTGTGACCGCCATTTTCGTTTCCTTTTTTGAGATCTCCGCGAAGAGAGTTCACGAAGAGAGTTGAAAAGACGACAAGAGTTTAGCAAAACACGGCCCAAACGGCAAGAGGGAATTGAAAATTGAGAATTGGGAATTGCGTCGGTGTGGAGATGTGGTATAATATTGTCATGAAAAACAACAGAGTACTGGTGATCGTCGCGGCTGCCGCGCTGGCGCTGGGAGTGACGCTGTTCGTGATGAAGGGCGCGCGCCCCGCTGCGCAGGACCAGGACAGTGACGCCCCGCGCGGGAGCGAGCGCGCGCAAGGCAACGGCGCGGCGCGTACCTCCGCGCGGAAGCAGGGTCCGGCGACGCATGGCGGCAGGCTGGCTGGGCGCGACGGCGCAGGCCAGCAGACGAAAAGCGGTGGCAGACGCGGCGCGGCACAGGACGGCGCGGCGCAGGACGGCGCATTCGAGGAGCGTCCGCCCAAGCCGGTGCTCGCGTTCGACCCGGACGACGACGACGAGGGCTTCACTCCGCAGGAGAAGGCGCTTTCAAAGCGCATCGAAGCCGCGCTCGACGAAGAGGACCTCAAGAAGGCGGTCGCCTGCGCGAAAGAGGCACTGAGCTGCCCGAAGACGGAGATCCGCCAGGCGATGGTCGACACACTCGGCTGGTTCGGGGCGAAGGGGCTTCCAGAGCTGACGCCGTTCCTCGCCGATGCCGACGATGACGTGCGCGACTCCGCGATGAACGAATGGTCGATGGCGCTCTCGGACATCGAGGACGACAAAGAGCGGATCAATACCGTGGAGATGGCAATGGCCGTGCTGACGGACGAAGACGCGCTGGAGGACATCTCGGGCGAATACATCGGCATAGACGAGAAGCTCGCCGTGGAGTCGCTCCTGAGGGTGATCGAGGGCGGCGGCAGCGAGCAGGGGATCGCCAAGGCAAAGGAGACGTATGAGTTCGTGACGGGAGACGAGTTCACCAACAGGACCGACGCTGAAAAGTGGATCGCCGAGGAATACGAACCGCCCGAGGAGGGAATGGGGAACGGAGAACAGGGAACGGGGGACGGAGAATGGGGAATGGGGAACGGGGAATAGTGGATTTAGAGATGGACATGGGAAACGACAATTTCACGGCGAAGCGGATAGACGAGCTCCTGGCGGACGGCACGCTGAAACGTCTCGGCATGGGGTCGAGGCGGGCTTGCTATGCTCTGCCAGGAGGGCGCCTTTGCGTGAAGTGCTACCGCAGCGACGCTGAGATAGCGGAAGGCAAGCACCCGGAGCGCCCGCCATTCTCCCCTATGGCCGAGAACGTCGCGCGAGAGATCCGCAACCATCGCTTCGACGAAAAGAACAATTCCTGCTGCCAGGAACACCGCTACTGGAACAAACTGAAGGGACGCCTCCCCAAAGAGCTGATGGCGGTGTTCCCCTCCACAATGCGCACGCTGCTTCTGCCCTCTCGCGGCTGGTGCGTGGTAGAGGAGCGCATTGTGAACGCCGACGGCTCTCCTGTAGTGAAGTTCCATGAGGCGTGGCTCGCCTCGGACAATGCGACCCGGCTGGCGCTCTTCGAGAAGTTCGCCGCGCTCGCCGACGCCCTGGTGTGCCATGCGGTGAGAGTGTACGACATACAGAACACCCTTGTGCAGAAAGCGCCCGACGGGACGATGCGCCTGCGCATCGCGGACTTCGAACCAGCCTCGCGCGCGCTGATCGCGATAGACCACATCTCGGCGACCATCATGCGCATGAAGCTCCGCCGCCGCATAGCGCGCTACTGCAAGCTCTTCATGATACGCAGACCTCGCCCGGCGAAGGCGGTGGACGCGCCGCCGGTGAACGTCCTTTGCATGAAGTGGGGCGACTACTACACGGCGGACTACGTGAACCGGCTGTACGCCGGGGTTAGGCGCAACCTGCTGAGACCGTTCCGCTTCGTGTGCGTGACGGACGATGCGAAGGGTCTTGCGCCGGGCATCGAGGCGGTTCCCTTCCCGCCCGACCCAAAGGTGCCCGGCACGTACGTCCCGCGCCCCTGGCCGAACATCTTCGCGAAGCTCGCGTTATTCAAGGACGGTTTCGCGGACCTCAAGGGCCCCACGCTATTCCTGGACATAGACCTCCTCGTCACCGGTCCCCTCGACCGCTTCTTCGACTACAAGCCCGGCGAGTTCTGCATCATACACAATTGGGTGGAGCGGCGCAAGTCGCTGTTCCGCAAGACGCCGCCGATCGGTAATTCGTCGTGCTTCAGGTTCGACGCGGGGAAGTCCGGCGGAGTGTGGGAGGTGTTCCTGCGCGAGAAGGACGAGCCGGGGCAGGTCGAGAGATTCCGCCTGGGGTCGCAGAAGTTCCAGACATACGCGATGATGAAGACCGGGAAGGTGAACTGGTGGCCGTCCAGCTGGGTTTGCTCGTTCAAGAGGCAGCTGGTGCCGATCTTCCCGCTCAACAAGATATTCACTCCGTGGCGTCCCCCGAAGAACGCGTCCATAGTCGCGTTCCACGGCCAGCCAGACCTCCCGCAGGCGCTGGCGGGATACTACCAGAAGTACGACAAGCCGGTGAAGCCGCACCTCACGTGCAAACCCACGAAGTGGATACTTGAGTACTGGCGCGAATAACCCTCCGCAAAAATTTGGTCGCCAGACAGACTAAATGCAACTAGGGGCAGGTTAAATGCTCCGTAGTC
>CAMOHV010000088.1 GCA_946615275.1 uncultured Verrucomicrobiota bacterium
CGGAGCCCCATGTGGGGTCAGACCCTATCGCGGAGCCCCATGTGGGGTCAGACCCCATCGGCTTCCTCCATTCGCAATTCTCAATTCTCTTCCTAATTCTCAATTCTCCATTCTCAATTCTCAATTCCCGGCAACAAGGGGTCAGACCCTATCGGATTCCAACCAAACGGCAAAACCGCCTAAATCACAGGCAAAGGCCCGAATTTAGGCGTATATGCGTATAAGGGCTTGGATGTCTACAGCGCAAGCATCTGCTTGCGGCGCGGAAGCGCCTGGCATCATTCAGCGCAAGTACAGTCTTGGGGCAGCTCAGACGGTCTGCTGCTTGCCCGTCTTGCGGACGACGTCCATGTCAAGGCGCATCTTCTCGAGGTCGATCTCCATGTCCCCGACGGGCTTGCACGTCTTCCATCCCCCGCGCGTGTAGTCCGGGACGTCCTTCGCGGCGGAGCGCTGGCGCACGGACTCCTCGGAGAGCTGGACGATGCAGCTCCAGCTCGCGAGGTCGTACACATCCATGTCCACCGGCAGCCCGTTCTGGAGGCAGTACGTCCACCGGAGGTCCATCAGGAAGTCCATTCCGCCGTGTCCGCCGGACGCGCGCGCTATGTCGCCCGCCTGCTTCCACAGAGGATGGCAGTGCTCCTTCTTGAACGCATCCAGCGACTTGGCGTCCATCCAGTCCTTGGCCTCCGCGCCGAGAGACTTCTCGAAGGCCACGCGCAGCGGATAGGTGGCGGCCACGCCGTCGGTTCCGACGAGCTTGTTCATGCGGCTGTAGGGGTGCGGGCCGGCGCCGTACTGCTGGAGCATGATCGTCTTGCCCTTCGCGGTGCGGATGAGCGTCGTGTTCATGTCGTTGCACTCGAGCGGCTGCTTCGCGAGGAAGGACTCCTTTCCGTATTTCCTGCGGGCGAAGTCCTGGTAGCCGAAGCCGCGCGAGCCCATCGAGACGAGATGGTCGAAGCGGTCGCCGCGATTGATGTCCATCGCAAGCGCGATCGGCCCAAGCCCGTGCGTGGGATACGTCATGCCGGTGTGGCGCTCCTTCGCCTTGAGGCGCCAGGGCATGGACTTGCCGTCGGTGCCGTGCACGATCCAGCGTCCGTCGTGGATGTATCCGCCCTCGCCGTGGAGGATCTCGCCGAGAAGCCCCTTGCGCGCGAGGTTGAGGAGGAGCATCTCGTCGTTGCCGTAGCAGCAGTTCTCGAGCATGATGCAGTGGCGGCGCGTGGACTCGCTCGTAGCGACCAGCTCCCATCCCTCGTCCACCGTGCGGCAGCCCGGCACCTCGACGCAAGTGTGCAGGCCGGACTTCATCGCATACACGCACACCGGCACGTGCCCCGACCAGTCCGTGTTGTTGTGCACCACGTCGCACAGCCCCGACTCGCAGAGCCGCTTGTACCCCTCCGGGCCCGTAAAGACCTTCGGCTCGCCGAAGCCCTTCTCCTTCATCCACTTCTGCTCCTTGAGCGCCTTCGCCTCCACGAAGTCGCAGAGCGCGGTAACCTGTATCCCCGGCACCGTGCAGAGGCGGTGCACGGCGTAGCTGCCCCTTCCGCCGATGCCCACTACGCCGACCCTCACCTTCTTGATCGGCGGCGCCGCGAACCCGCTCATCGATCCGCCGCCAGTCACCTTGAGCGACTGCGCGCCGTCTTCGGCCATCGCCGCCACCATCGCCATCCCCGCTCCGGCGAGGAAAGCCCTTCTGCTCTGCTCCATCTGATTGCTCCTTTTTGCTTGTGCGTCTGTTTCTAAACAGCGGAAACGCTTCCGCGAAATCATCTGAACGAGATCGTCATGCCCGGCACATAGGAGTGCAGCCACCCCTCCCCGTCGAGCTTGACGTGCCTGTCGCCATTGTAGCGCACCGCCGCGAGCTGGGCGGCGGAAAGACCTTCATGCCCGCCCTCCGGCAGGAACCTGATGCGCCCCTTCTTCAGGAACTGGTCGGGTCCCGTCACGGAAAGGACGGCCCCGGCGGCCCACGCCGCCGCCGTATATCAAGGCAGGCGCGACAAGCGTCAGAGGCCCGGCCCCGCCGAGCGTGGCGGGATGGCGAAAATACACGCCCGAAGCGGATGCGGCGGAGTCCAACGAGAAAGTGCCACCTTGTTCCGTCTCGCCGAACACGATCTTGTCGCCGTCCCAAGGCGGCGCCACGGCGATGGCGGAGAACGTCGCCACAGCAAGCGCGGCGAAAGTGGAACCACCCCACCCTCTGAGAGATGGATGTCTGTGCATTTTCACGGGCAACCTCCTTTTAAGAGAATAGGGAAATGTTACCATATCCCAATCCGCATGGCAAGCGGGAAAAGCAATGAAACAATCCTAGGGGTGCATGGGTATGCGCCCCAATCCTAGAATCTGAACAAGTCATCAAGGACAACCGTAGACTGCACGTTCTTTGCATAGGCGTTGTCCTTTATCCCGTATGGCGTAACATACGTTACATGCACCGCCTTGCGTGTGCCCGTGGTCTCTTTGAATTCGGACTTCGTGTTCCGCATCGACGCATCGTCCTCCCCGGTGATGAGATGTGGATTTAGACAAATAAGCGCCACCAGAAAAGGCATTCTCCCGGAAATCTGTCTAAATCTCGGTTTTCAAACGAGATTTAGACAGCTCACATGGCATGGGGTCTGGAGGCGTGTCACAGTTTCCAGGCTCTACGTTCTCTGCGGGAGGTTTTCAGCGGATCGTGATCGACATGCCGCCCCGGAATCGTCGGGACGGTTCTTGTCCACGAAGTACTCCGTCGCGCCGCACACGCCCACGCAAAGGGCGATGATGGCAAATGGCAATCTCATGACATGTCCTCCTTTGAACCGTTCCTCTTGAATCGCGCCGAAACGCAAGAATCATGCAAGTCCGCAACGGCCTGCGCAAACCAGGGGCGTCAGCCGAACATCTCCGTGCGCCAGGGCTCGCGCATGGGCTGCTCGATGAAGCGGTCGGCGGCGGGGTCGTCCACCGCGCGGAGCGTCACGGGGTCGAAGCGGAAGCCGCGGCCGAGGCGCATGGCGACGATGGCGAGGTTGAAGATCGTGCAGGAGCGGAAGCCGTTCCTCTCGTTGAGGGCGAAGGGCCTGCGCGTGCGCACGCTCTCCATGAAGTCGGCGAGCTGCTGGGGAGGCTCGGGGAGGCCGGCCACGACCTTCGCGGCGTCGAGGTCCTTCCCGGCGGCGTTCGTCAGGCGGAACATCTTCGCGCCCTTGGGGGCCTTGTAGATGCAGCCCTTGGGGCCGCGAAGGAAAGGCTCGTCCTTGAGGGACTCGTCGCCGTCGAGGATGATCTTCGAGCCGTCCGCGTAGGTGAGGGTGATGCGGTCGAAGGAGCCGACGACCTCGGGGTGCTGCTTCGGGCCCTTGTACTCGATCTTCACGGGCGAGGTCTCGTCCTTGTCAAGGAGGTACTGCACGGGGTCGAGGTAGTGCTGGCCCATGTCGCCCAGGCCGCCGCCGTCGTAGTCCCAGTAGCCGCGGAACGTGGCGTGCGTGCGGTAGGGGTAGTAGGGCTTGTACGGCGCGGGGCCGAGCCAGAGGTCGTAGTCGAACGTGGGCGGGATCGGCTCGGGGGCGGCGTTGACGATGCCGGACCAGCCGAACTTGAGCGTGAAGCCCTGCCCGATGCCGACCACCGCGGTGAGGGGGCCGCCGAGGAGGCCGGCGTCCACCACCTTCTTCACGGGCTTCACCGTGGTGCCGAAGCCGTAGAAGCCGCCCTGGAAGCGGAACCATGTGTTGAGGCGGAAGACGCGCTTCGTCTCGGCGATCACGTCCACGACGCGCTTGCCCTCGGCGATCGTGCGCGTCATGGGCTTCTCGCACCAAACGTCCTTGCCGGCCTTGGCGGCCATGACGCTCATGCAACCGTGCCAGTGCGGCGGCGTGCAGATGTGCACAACGTCCACGTCCGGCATCGCGAGGATGTCGCGGAAGTCCTTGCAAGCGCGGATCGCGCCCCAGCCGGCCTTCGCGGCGCAGGCGATGCCGTTCTGCACATGCTTCGCGTCGGGGTCGCACAGCGCTACGAGGCGCGAGTCCTTGTAGTTCAGGTGGTTGAACGAGTGCGCTATCTCGCCGAAGCCAAGAAGCGCGCGCGTTATCTGGTTGGACGGCGCCGTGGCGCCCTTCAAAAGGCGCGCCGGAACGATCGTGAACGCGCCCGCACACGCGGCGCTCTTCAGGAATTCTCTTCTTTTCATCGTTTTTGCCTGTTGTTGGTTGTTTGTTGTCAAATTCTCTTTCGCAAATTGTCCTATTGTCCTATTGTCCTCTTATCCTATTGTCCTCTTGTCCTATTGTCCTCGAATCGCCCCAAGTACGCGGCGACGCCGTCCTCGTCGTTGGATAGCGTCACGAAGTCGGCTGCGGCGAGCACCTCGGGGCAGGCGTTCGCCATCGCGACGCCCGTGCCGGCGGTCTCTATCATGGTGAGGTCGTTGAGCCCGTCGCCGAAGGCGATGCAGTCCGCGGCGGATAGCCCCATGGCCTCGGCGAAGCGCGAGAGGGCCGCGCCCTTGTGGGCATTGACGGCGTTGATCTCGATGTTGTTGAAGGTGGAGCTGGAGGCCACCACGCCAGGGAAGCGCTCCTTCAGGATGGCGGCTATCTCGGCGCGCACGCCGAGGTCGCGCGCGAAGAGCATCACCTTCTGGACGTCGCGCCCCTCCTCCTCGAGATGCACCTTGAGGTCGGGATACGGCCGGCGCAGCTCGCGGATCATCTTGAGGTAGTGCTCGTCGGGCGCGTAGTCGGCGGCGCGGTCCTGCATGGACTTGGTCATCCGGCCCCAGTTGTCCTGGTAGCAGTCGTAGATCACGTCGTAGCCGTCGAGGAGGCGCATTATGGCGAGCGCGGTCCCTAGCGGGATCTCCTCCCTCACGAGCGCCCTGTCCGTCTGGCGGTCGTACACCTGCGCGCCATTGATCGTTATCGCGTACCGGACGAACGGGAGGTCGCGGACGGCCTGCGGCATCCCTCCGAAGAATCGACCGGTGGTGGGCACGATCTCCGCGCCAGCGGCGGCGGCGCGCGCCAGCGCCTCGGCGTTCGCGGAGGAGAGGTTCTTCCGCGAGTCGAGGAGCGTCCCGTCAAGATCGAGCGCTATTATGGACGTCGGCTTTGGCACTTACACTTCATCTCTGCGCGGCACGGAGCTTTGCGCGCCGGGGCGCGTGACGGATATGGCGGCGGCACGCTGCGCGAACGCGACGGCGTCTGGGACGGGAAGCCCCTCCACGAGGGCCACGGCGAACGCACCGTTGAAGGTGTCGCCGGCGGCGACAGTGTCCACCGCCTTCACCTTAACGGAGGGATAGACCGCACCGTCGGCATAGCAGCCCTTCGCGCCGAGCGTTATCGCGACGTGCTTCACGCCGCGGCGGCGGAGCGCGGCGGCGGCCTTGTCGGCGGACGCCCCGTCCACCACCTTCACGCCCGTCAACAGCTCCGCCTCGGTCTCGTTGGGCGTGATCCAGTCGATGCACTTGAAGAGCTTCGCGGGCAGCTTCGCCGCCGGGGCGGGGTTGAGGATCACCATCACGCCGGCCTCGTGCGCCGTCTCGGCGGCGAAGAGCACCGTCTCGATCGGCGTCTCAAGCTGCATCACGAGCGCGGCGGCGGAGCGTATGTCGCCCGCGAACGGGCGCACGTCGGCCGGCGAGAGCGTGCCGTTCGCGCCTAGGGCGACGGATATGCAGTTGCGGCCCTTGGCGTCCACAAGGATGAGCGCCGTGCCGGAGGCGTTCTTCCTGTCGATCACAAGCCTGGGGACGATTCCGTCCCTCTTGAGCCGCGCGGCGGATTCGCGTCCGAAGAGGTCGTCGCCAACCTTCGCTATGAACGTGCAGGCGCCCCTCTTCGCGGAGAGCCTCGCCACGGCAACGGCCTGGTTCGCACCCTTGCCGCCTGGGTTCATCATGAACGAGCCGCCGGAGACGGTCTCGCCCGGCACGGGGATCCGCTTTCCGGTGATCACCATGTCGGTGTTGGTGCTTCCAAGAACAACTATATTCATGGTTAGGTGGTTGGGTGGTTAGGTGGTTGGGTGGTTAGGTGGTTGGGTGGTTGG
>CAMOHV010000089.1 GCA_946615275.1 uncultured Verrucomicrobiota bacterium
CGAGGACGCCTACACCGTCACCGGCCTCAAGTCCGGCGACGTCCTCACCGTGCAGAACCACGTGCCGGCGAAGGGCAGGGCCGTCGGCTCCTACTCCGGCAACTTCAACAACGCCCGCATCGCCGTGGCGCGCTCCGCGACCGGCGAAGACGTGACGGGCGAATACCTCGTCACGACCACCCCAGGCTCGCTCGAGATCGTCCCCGCCCAGCTCGTCGTCACCATCATCGGCAACACCGACACTCGCCCGTGGAACGCGACGGAGCAGTCTGTGGAGGGATACACATACGAGATCGTGAGAAAGTCGGATGATCAGCGCATCGGCGACGACGAGGTTCATCCAGTCATAGAGCCCGCCTACTCCAAGGCGAAGGGCACCGACGTGGGCACCTACTCGATGTCGCTTTTCGAAGGCACGGCCGTCGGCTTCGTGAAGGACGATGGATACTCGATCGCCCCAGAAGACATCCACATCACGAACGGCTCCCTCACGATCACGCCCCGCCCTGCCACCGTCGCCGCCGACGACAAGTCCAAGATCCTCGGCGCGTCCGATCCCGCGCTCACCGCCACCGTGGACGGCCTGCTGGGCTCCGACACCCTGTCCTACACTCTCTCCCGCGCCCCGGGCGAGACGGAAGGCTCCTACGCGATCACCCCCTCCGGCGACGCTCTCCAGGGCAACTATTCCGTCGCCTACACGCCCGGAACCCTCACGATACGCTCTCTGCTCCTCACCCAGCGCTCCACCGGCGAGGGCGTCGCCGTCGCCGTCCCCGTCTCGGCCTCCACGCTTGAGTCGATGGGCGTGGACACGACCGGCGACCTTTCCCCCGACGCCCTTGAATCCGTCTTCAACGCCTACGACCCGAACGGCCTCCGCCGCTGGGAGAACCTCGTCACCGGAACTCCCTCCACGCAGTGGCTCCTGAGCGACGGCGCAGAAATCGACGAGACGCGGCTTGCGATCCACCCTGCGGTCGATCCCGGCGCCAAGGCGAACCTCGGCTATGCCGTCCTGCACGAACTGCAGAAGAAGTCCGGCGGCGAATGGCGTAGAGTCGCAGGCCCCGTCGATGCGGCCGATCCCTCCTTCCCGCTCGCGCTTCTCGACGGCAGCGGGAAGTCTACCGGTGCCTCCGGCCTATACCGCCTTGCCACTCTTCTCGTGCCGATGAATGAACTCTCCATCACGAACGAGCTGCCCACCACGAACGCTGTCGTCGTGCTCGAGGTGGCCAGCTCCTCCAAGAACACCATGACCTCCGTGCCCGTAGGCGGCCTCGCCACCGGCCCCGACTCCGCCAAGCCCGTCACGCTCGGCAAGCTTCTCGTCACCGCCCAGCTTGGCGCCGGCGACAAGGCGCTCGCCATGGACGCGAACGGCACCTACCAGCAGTGGACGATCGCGAACGGCGCCTGGAAGGCCGCCGCCGCCACGGTCCGCAAGATCGCCGGGGAAATGCAGTCCGTCGAAACCCCCGAGGCCGATGCGCGCGAACTCGCCCGGAACAATGCCATATGGGTTGTCCGCGAAGACGCCTCCAAGCCCTTCTTCATCATCGGCCAGAACTGCGAAGGCTCCGTCTCCGTGCCCATCAAGGGCGGCACGGCGGCGGCGAAGGGCGCCACTATGATGCCGAACCCCGGCCTCAGGGCGCTCGCCATAAACGACATCGCCTGGGGCGACAACCCGATCGAGAACGACGACGTCATCACCATCCCCGCCGTGGGCAACCTCAGGTGGGATCCGTCGAAGAAGGTCTGGTGGCGGACGGTCCAGACGCGCGACCCCGTGACGCGCAAGCCTGTTAAGAGCATCAAGACGGATGACGTGATCCCCGCCGGCCAGGCCGTCTGGTACTACCGCGCCGGTTCTCCTTTCACGGTTGAAATCGAATCGCTAGGCTTTGAGGACTGATGGAGCGGACGGCTGTTTTATGACTTTTGCTTTCGATAGAGTCAGGTGCAAAACCTTGGCGCGGCGTGTCCCTCTCGCCGCCGCGCCCCGCCCCACCGCGTTCCGCATCTGCCTGAATGCGCTCCGCAAGTCCTTTGTGGCCTTCGCCGTGCTTTTGTCGGCCTGCGCCGCCATCGGCGATGAAGAGGTCCTTTGGTGGCAGGTGGGCAATCCGCTCGACGATGATTCGCTCTCCGATGTCCAGATTACGACTTTTCACGAAGGCGTCAAATCCGCCGCCGACCTCGGCGTCACCGAGGCCCGCATCCGCGTCGTGGGTACGGACGAATATCTCATGATGGCCTCCATCGAAGGCGACCCCGACCCCGCCATGCCCGTCCCCAGAGACTGGTACGCGAGCGTCGTCTCGCCCTACAATTCCGCCGCATACAGCTTTGCGATCGAACTGGGCAACTGGGACTGGAATCTCGGCACGTGGACAATGATAGCCACGTCCGAAACCATGTCCTACACCGACCTCGTCAAGGCCCGCCACATAATCGAATGGGACGGGACCGATCCGTCCGCGCCCGCCGTCTGGAATCCCACGTCGTACGTGATCCCCGAGCCTTCCGGCGGCATGCTGATTCTGGTGGGCTTCGCGCTTCTGGCTCTTCGCAGACGGCAGGACGGCGGTGAATGATGGAGGAGCCTGGTGAACTGACATGGCGCGATCATGCCGTCGCCGGTGTGCTTGGCATCGGAATAGCGGCGCTCGCGTGGTTCACCGGCAACAGCGTCGAGGTCCCGCCAGACCTCTGGGGTGAAATCTCCGTCGCGCTGGGCATCCGTCCGCCGCCCACGATCTTCCCCTCGCTCTGGCGCAACGCCGCCTCGCTGCTCTTCATGCTTTTCGGTCAGACGGGCGGGCTCTTCCTCCTTCGCGTGCTTGGGCCGATCTCCCTGGGGCTGACCGCGGTGCTTACGTTCCGGATGTTCGACGAGCTCCTTCCCGCCACCCTCCGCTTCCGCATGAGGCGCATGGGCTGGAGCCGCCGCATCGTGCGGTTCGTCCTCCTGCAGGGCGCGGTCTTCTTCGTGTGCTCCGACCCCGTGTGGCGGGCGGGCAAGATGCTTTCCCCCACGATGCTGCTGCTCTTGATGACGCTGGCGTCGGTGCATCTGTTCCTCCATGGGCTCAGGACCTCCAACAGGCGCGACGCAGTCGCGATGTCCGCCGTGTTCGGGGCGCTTGCGGCGGAGTCGCCGATCGGGTTCCTGCCGATGGTGGCGTTCCCGCTCGTCGTGATAGTCCGCCTGGGGCAGTCGCGCGAGGGCAACGACGTTCCCTTGTCGAACCCGCTTGTGCGGCTCGTCACCTTCAGGCGGATGACGCTTGCGTTCTTTGGCGGCTGGTTCGCGACCATGATACCCACCACGCTCTTCTTCAGGCTGCACGACGGCCTGGCGGCGCACGACTGGAACTCGTTCACCTACTACATCCACTATCTCCACCGCTATGTGCAGCTGATCATGGACGCGGCCACGCCCGTGGGATGGGTGTTCATCTGCGGCGTGGTGCTGTTCCCCGTCGTCATGTCCACCGTCCTCGCCAGGCAGGCCACGGACGACGACAAGTTCCTCGTGTATCTCCACGGCGTCTACTTCGTCGCGGCCGGCCTCGTCACGTTCCTCCAGTCCGCCGGCTGGTCTCCGTTCTGGTTCTGGACGTGGTCGAGCGCGGAGCATTGCGTCAAGTCAGAGTTCCTTCTCTGCCTCTGCCTCCTCGCCACGTCGCTCACCGCGATGATGTCGCTCTGCGTGGTGGGGGTGGAGATATACTTCCGCAACAACAGGCGCATCGCGCAGGTGCGCTTCCAGGACGCCGTGGAGGTGGAGCCTGCCGCGCAGAGGCTGGTGCGGCATTTCCGCGTAATCGACCATGTCCTGCGCGCCGTGCTTCTGTACGAGCCGCTCCTCGCGGCCGCGCTCATTCTGCCGTTCAAGTTCTCGCAGACAGAGCGCCGCATGTCGGCCATCATAAACGAAGGCGCGCGCCTCACCGCCGAGGAGTGCGGAGACTCCAGGCTGGTCTTCACCGACGGCGCCCTCGACGCGGCCGTGGAGGTCGCCTCCTCCTTTTCCAATTCTCAATCCTCAATTCTCAATTCTCAATTCCCCGGCAGGGGCGCGCGACCCGCGCGTCCAATCAAGGCCGTCTCCATGATGTCCAGCTCCGATCCGCTCGACATCTACCTGCGCACGCGCTGGGAGGCCGATCCCGAGGACCGCGGGATGCTTGAGACGGGCGCGGCCGACGCCCTGCGCACATGGGTGCGCTCGAAGCCCGAATGCGCCACCAACATCGCCCTGCAGCTCGGCTTCGAGCTGTGGCGGCACGACAAGCTCCCCATCCCGCAGTGCGGAGGATTCGTCGCCCGGACCGCCGGCTTCCCACCAGGCGCGGCCGAGGCCGGGCGCAAGGCCGCGCTCGACCTTGCGGACCGCATCCTCAAGCTCTACGAGAACGCCGACCCCATGGGCGTCTGCAACAGGGATCTCGTCTCGATGTTCATGTTCCTCCAGTGGCGCATCGCCCGCATGTGCCGCATGCGCGCGGACGCTGCCGACAAGGCCGGCGACACAGCCCTCGCCATGGAGGAGAGCGAGGTGGCCGACAGCCTCGACGCCAACAACGCCGCCTATTCCCGCATCAGGAAGGCGATGGACTGGGTCGGGCAGCAAAAGGGCATGCGCCTCACCCCCCGCGAAGGGCTGCGGATCGGCCTGGAGCGCGCCGACTTCCGCCTGGCGCGCACCTTCGCGCAGCAGGTGTTGCTGTCGGACCCCGAGAACACCCGCGCAAACTTCGCGATAGGCATGGGCTACTTCATCGAGGAGCAGTACGGCCGCGCCGAGGTCTATCTGAAGAAATGCCTCGCCAAGAACCCCGACGAGCCGGCCGCGCTGAACAACCTCGCCATCGCCCAGCTGCGCATGGGCCGCCTCGACGAGGCCGAGACGAACGCCGCCCACGCCCTCAAAGTCCATCCCTCCTCCCCCGAGGTGCAGAAAACTTTTCAACATATTCTTAAGCTGCGCGGCAAAAAATATGATATAATATCGCATTAAGTTTACCCAAGCCAGGCCGCTGACGCGGTTCTGGCGTCAAGAAGATGAAGATGAAGGAGCAGATTCGCAAGGCTTCGGCGCTGATGTTCGGCGTCGCGTTCGCTGCTGGCGCGGCGTTCGCCGGCGCGGACGACGCTCTCGTCACCTTCTCCACGAGCGGCGCGGAGCCCGACCGCTATGCCGACGGCGAAATCGTGATGGACGGCGAGTGCTACGCCCTCGTGTGGTCCAGGGACGGCGTCTTCGAGGGGCTCAACGCGGACGGCACTCCTGTCGACTCCAACGACAAGGTCGTGCTTGTGGCGCCGGTCGCGAAGAACGGCCATTGCCCCGAGGTGGTCTTCCAGATCGACGCGGCGGATGCCGCCCAGCAGGCGGGCGGGCAGTATGGCGTCCTTCTTCTCGACACGCGCGTGAACGTGAATGGCGCCGTCTCTCCGCGCGGCGTCTCCGGCGGATCGCTCTCCATGGTGAACGGCTACGGCGCGGTTCTGGAGGGGCAGACGGTCAAGTCGTCCGATCGCGTCACGGTCGATGCGATTCTGCGCGGCGACGGTTTCGTGGCGGGCGAGAACGCAGCGCCCGTGAAGGGCGTCAAGCAGCCGCGCATCAAGCACATCCGGATCGTCGGCGACAAGGTCTTCCTCACGGTCGAGAACCTCAACGGCTTCATGCGCGTGCGCGGCGGCGGCCGCCCCGACTCCGTGGTGACGCTCGGCGGCGCCACGCCCACCGACGGCGGCGCCGATGACGTCGTCCTCGTGGTGCCCAAGATGGGCAACGCCGGCTTCTACTCCGTCCAGCGCAACTGATTCCCGCCCGTTGCAGTGGCGGTGATTAAATGGTATAATCTCCGCCGATATGATAAGCAATTCAATTCTAGAGGCGATCGGGCACACGCCCCTCGTGCGCCTTCAGCGCATGACCACGCCGGACATGGCCGAAGTCCTCGTCAAGTTCGAGGCGCTCAACGTGGGCGGCTCCATCAAGACCCGCACCG
>CAMOHV010000090.1 GCA_946615275.1 uncultured Verrucomicrobiota bacterium
AAGCGAACCCAGTTGGCAACCCGCCTCTCACCCCTTCGAGCGCAAATGGCAGAGACCTGAACCCCACCTCTTCACAGGGTGAGATCCCACCCTCCCTCCGCGGCCTCGATCTCTTCGATCCCAGCGCCGCCGATTCGCGCCCGCCCGTGCCCCCGCCGCCATCCGTGCCGCCGCGCAGCCCCGATTGGGAATCTCCCTTCGCATCGGCGTATTCCGACGAGGATGAGGGCTCTTCGGGAAGCAACGCCGCGCAGCGCTTCCGCGACGGCCTCTCCGTCGTGTCGCACGGCGTCCTCGGCACCGTGCGCCAGATCCCACGCAGCGCATGGCGCATCGCCCTTCTCGCCATTGGCGCGCTCTTGGTGATCGCCCTCGTGATCTGGGGATGCACCGCGCTCTACAAGGCAACCTCGACCACAACCGAGCCCGCCGCCCCCGCCCCCACAGAGGCCAAGCCCGCCCAGTCCGCCGCATCCACCGCGAAGCCGGCCCAACCCGCCCCCCAGAAGGCCAATCAAGGCAATCAGAACCCGTCACGGCCCGGGGCGAAGCCCGCCGCAGCCCAGCCCGCAAAAGCGAAACCGGCAGGCAACCTGAACCCCAGCCCTTCACGGGCTGGGGGGAGCGCCCTTAAATCCACCGGCCTCAAGGTAGCCCCCCTCTACATCGACTGATGAAATGCGAAATCTGCCATAACGCCGACGCCCAGACCGTCCTCCACAGGAAGAAGAAGGACGGCACCGAGGAGGAGCTCTACGTCTGCAAATCCTGCGCCGCGGCCGCCTCCAAGAAGAAGAGGAAGAGCGACGCCGCCGACAAGGACCCCGACACCGTCGTCCTCAACTCCGGCGACGAAAAGCCCCCGCCCTTCGTGGAGGATCTCCTCAAGGCGACCCTCGGCTTCGTCAAGGGCATCGCCGAGGCCCACGACAAGGCCGAGGGCAAGCTCAAGGACGTCTGCCCCACCTGCGGCAAGAAGCGCGAATCGTTCCACGAGGACAACCTCCTCGGCTGCCCAGACTGCTGGAAGGCCTTCGCCCCAGACATCCGCGAACGCCTCGCCTCCACCCAGTACGGCGTGAAGCACGCCGGACGCGCCCCCGAAAGCGCCCCGCGCATCAACCTATGCGCGCAGCTCGAGCGCAAGCTCAAGGAGGCCGTCCGCCGCCAGCAGTTCGAGAAGGCCGCCGAGATCCGCCGCCGCCTGGAAGAGCTCGGCGGACGCCCCCCCGCCCCACCTTCCCCGGATTCCCCGAAATGAAGCCGCGCCCACATCACGACACCTCCGGCGAGTTCCCCGATCTCCTCCCCCGCGACGTCCTCTGCGGCGGCGAACTCCTCCTCTTCCGCAACCCCCACGGCGAGCCGTTCGGCGAACGCGACGCCTGGTGCCTCACCGAAGAATGGTTCGCCCTCGACGACATCCGCCCCGCCTACGCCAGCCTCCTCGAGAAGGAGTCCCGCCTCGGCGCAAAGCAGCCCTTCGCCTGGAACGAGGAGTTCGGCTACCTATCCCCGTTCCCCGAGCACTGCGGCACAGGCCTCCTCATCCGCGCCGACCTCCACCTCGAAGGCCTCCACATGATCGGCGACATCCCCCCCGTCCTCAACGCGCTCAAGGCCGTGCGCTTCGGCGCCGACGGCGTGAACATGGACGGCTTGACGAACGCCGCCCACATCTTCGACATCTACACCAACGCCTCCCTCGGCATCTCCGAGGAGGACCTCATGGCACACGCCGAACGCATCTTCCACGAACTCGTCACGCAGGAGATCAACGCCCGCCTGCGCCTCGTGCGCGAACTGCCCCGCACATTCGAGGACGCCGTCGCCCGCTCCCTCGCCATACTGCAGAACTGCCGCCTGCTCTCCCCCTGGGAGCTCCTCGACATCATCTCCCCCATCCGCCTCGCCGCCGTAATGGGCTTCCTCGACGGCATCACCCGCGCCGAGGCCGACTCCATCCTCCGCAAGCAGCTCTCCGCCCGCGACGACCTCCCCGACAGCGCCGACGGCGACCGCATGCGCGACGAGCGCGACGCCGCCATCGCCGACGACGCCAACAAACGATTCGCCCGCATCCGCTGGAACAGCCGGGCCAAGGAATATCTCTCATGAACATAAAATACACACCTCAGGCCATTCAAGCCCTGGAAGGCGCAGAGGCCGCCGCCAGACAGTTCAACCACGCCTACCTCGGCACCGAGCACATCCTCCTCTCAATCCTCGCGATCCCCTCCTGCGAGGCCTGCACCCGCTTCGAGCGCCTCGGCCTCGACCCCGAGGACCTCCGCATGCAGCTCCAGCAGATGGTGGGCCACGGCGAGCCCGTCATGACCCAGGGCCCACTCCCCGCCACCGCCCGCACGCGCAAAATCCTCGAACTCGCCGCCCTCGAGGCGAAACGCCTCCGCGCCGACGCCGTAGGCACCGACCACATCGTCATCGCCATGCTCCGCGAAGGCGAATCCGTCGGCGCGCAGATACTCTTCGGTCACGACCTCGACGCCGAGAAGTTCATCGCCGCCGCACATTCCCAGCCCGACGCCCCCAAGACGGACGATGACGACACACCCTTCGGCGACGCTCCCAACGGCCCGGAAGACGACGACGGCGACCCATCCCCAGAAGCTTCCGCGGACGACTCCTCCGACGACCAGGATGAGGACGCCCCCGATGGTCAATCCCCACGCTCCCGCAAGAACCCCAAGGACAAGACCCCCGCCCTCAACCACTTCGGCCGCGACCTCACCGCCATGGCCAAGAAAGGCGAACTCGACCCCGTGATCGGACGCAAGAAGGAGCTAGAGCGCGTCGTCCAGGTGCTCTGCCGCCGCACGAAGAACAACGCCGTCCTCATCGGCGAGGCCGGCGTCGGCAAGACCGCCGTAGTGGAGGGCCTCGCGCAGGCAATCGCCGCCGGAGACGTCCCCGAGCGCATGCGCGAACGCCGCATCATCGCCCTAGACATGGCGCGCGTCGTCGCGGGCACGCAGTACCGCGGGCAGTTCGAGGAGCGCCTCAAGCAGCTCATCGAGGAGACCAAGCGCGTCAAGAACGTAATCCTATTCCTCGACGAGATCCACACACTCGTCGGCGCCGGCTCCGCCGAAGGCACCATGGACGCCGCCAACATCCTCAAGCCAGCCCTCGCGCGCGGCGAACTCCAGGTCGTGGGCGCCACCACCCTCAAGGAATACCACAAGTCGATCGAGAAGGACGCCGCCCTCGAACGCCGATTCCAGTCCGTCACCGTGGACGAGCCGTCAATCGAGGACGCCGTCGAGATCCTCAAGGGCATCGCCCCCCGCTACGAGTCCCACCACAACGTCGCATACGCCCCCGAAGCCCTCCACGCCGCCGTCACCCTCACCGCCCGCTACCTCCCCGCGCGCCTCCTCCCGGACAAGGCGATAGACGCCATCGACGAGACCGGCGCGCGCGTCCGCATGAAGACCGCCGTCCGCCCCCCGGAGTTCAAGGAGGAGCAGGAGGAGATCGCCAAGATACACGCCAAGAAGCAGGCCGCCATCGAATCGGAGACCTTCGACGAGGCCGCCCGCCTCCGCGACGAGGAGATCGCCGCCCGTGACGCCCTCGCCAAGAAGATCAAGACCTGGCGCGACGAACACGCCGAGAAGAAGATCGACGTCTCCGCCGACGACATCGCCGCCACAGTCGCCTCCATCAGCGGCGTCCCCGTCGAGCGCATGACCGAATCCACCGCCGGCAAGCTCCTCAACATCGAGAAGGACCTCAACGCCGCCGTAATCGGACAGTCCGCCGCCATCGAGGCGATCGCCCGCGCCCTGCGCCGCTCGCGCGCCAACCTCGGCGACCCCAAGCGCCCCATCGGCTCGTTCCTCTTCCTCGGCCCCACAGGCGTCGGCAAGACCCTCCTCGCCAAGATGCTCGCGGAGAAGGTCTACGGCGACCCCAAGGCCCTCGTCGCCCTCGACATGACCGAGTTCTCGTCCTCCTTCACCTCCTCGCGCCTCACCGGCGCGCCGCCCGGATACGTGGGGTACGACGAGGGCGGACAGCTCACCGAGCGCGTCCGCCGCCGCCCATACTCCGTCGTCCTCTTCGACGAGTTCGAGAAGGCCTCGTCCGAGGTCGTCAACCTCATGCTCCAGCTTCTCGACGACGGACGCCTCACCGACGGCCAGGGCCGCCAGATCGACTTCCGCAACACGATCGTCATCGCCACCGCCAACCTCGGCTTCGACTTCGCCAAGGAAGGCAAGTCCTTCGGCTTCTCCCAGGAGACCGCCGCCGACTCCTACGAGACCCTCCGCGACAAGTTGATGGAGGAGGCCAAGCGCACCTTCCGCCCAGAGCTGCTCAACCGCTTCGACGAGACCGTCGTCTTCCGCAAGCTGGAGCGCCCCGACGTCGTCACCATCCTGGACCTCGAGCTCGCCAAGCTCCGCACGCGACTCTCCGCGAAGGACATGACCCTCGAGCTGGACCCAAAGGCCGTAGACTTCCTCGTCGCCAAGGGCACGGACGCCGCCATGGGCGCGCGCCCGCTCCGCCGCGCCGTGCAGCGCCTCGTGGAGGATCCTCTCGCGGAGATGCTCCTCCGCGACGAGCTCATCCCCGGCCGCATCAAGGCCTCGCTGGACAAGACCGGCCTGGCCCTAGCATTCCGCCAGCCCAAGCCGAAACGGTAGGGCGGCGTGCGCTCAAGGCTTGGCCTTGAACGTCACCTTGTCGCCCGGCTTCGCCTCAAACGCGAACTCGACGATCTTCGACTCGCCTATCGCAAGCTCCACGCGCCTCTTGTCCACGACCTTCCCGTTGACGACAAGGTTCACGGTCGCGATGCCATGACGGTCCTCGTTGTTGCCCACGCGGCAGCTGGCCTTTCCGCCCGAGAACTTCTCCTCTGAAACCACGAACGACGTCTTTCCGCCCCCGAAGCCGGACGCATCGATGGCCGCCTTCACGCCCCTCGGCGGGTAAGGGCTCTTCGCCCTGAAGTACACCGTGCAGCTCCTGGCGCTCCAGTCCCACCTGGCGCTGGTCGCGAAGAGGCCGCCCTTGCCGCCGCCGGTGTGCTGCTTGTTGAAGGCGATGTCGAAGGACGAGTTGCTCTTGTCACCGGGCGGCGTCTGGCGGGTGAGCAGATAGTCGTTGAACGTCTTCTCGGAGAGGATGCGCCTGCCGTTCGCCCCTACGCCCTTGAGCGCGATCATCTGCGAGAACTTGAGGTAGTCGCCGACCGTGCAGAAGAGCCCGCCGGAAAGCATCGCCGTGCGCGCTGGATTCTCCATCGGCGGAGTCCATCGGTTGGAGATGTCGTACCGAATGGGCGCGCCGCCCTTCGGCGGATAGTAGTACGGCACGGCAAGGCGCTCAAGCATCTTGTCGGAAGGATAGAACGTCGCCTCCGTCATGCCGAGCGGATCGAAGATGCGCTCCTTCATGAGATCGGTCACCTTGCGCCCGGTCACCTTCTCGAGCACGGCGCCCATCACCTGGAAGCCAAGCCCGCAATACTGGTACTTCTCGCCTGGCTCGGAGCGAAGGCCCTTCTCCACGGCGAACTTGACCTGCTCCTGATACGACATCATGTCGGACTTCCTTTCGCCATCCTTGGCGGCGTATTGGAGCCCGGAGAGGTGCGTGATGAGATAACGCAGAAGGATCGGGCGCTTCGGCGGCTTCCCGTTGATCTTGATGTCCGCGAATTCGGGGAAGTACTTCGAAACCGGATCGTCCAGGTTTATAAGCCCCTCCTCCACGAACGTGAGGACCAGCACCGATGTGACGGGCTTCGTGTTCGAGCAGATCGCGAACACCGTGTCGCGGGCCATAGGGCGTCCGCTCTCGCGGTCGGCAAGCCCATCCACGGTCCACTTCTCGCCGTTCTTCTCGGACCACTCCACCTTAACGAATCCAGGCTTGTCGTTCGCCGCAGGCTCATCCGCCCACGATGCCGAGGCAAGACCCAACGCCGCGACGGCAAGCGCCGCACACGACATCTTCGCTCTGGCGGACATTCCATCCGCCGCCAT
>CAMOHV010000091.1 GCA_946615275.1 uncultured Verrucomicrobiota bacterium
CTTGAGAAGAGGGATGCGATACTGGCCGGGACGTCCGTTGCGTAAATCGTCGTAGGTGCCAACCCAGGCGACGTACTGCCCCCAGGTGCTGCTGCCGATGGCGCGGTCGCGGAAGGCCACCACCCAGCGCCCGTCGGGGAGCTGCACGCCCTCGTGGCGGTCGCCCGTGAGGCCCCAGCACGTATCGACTGGCCTGGTCCACGTCTTCCCCTCGTCACGGCTGAAGCACATCATGCTCCGCGCCGTGTGGCGGTTCTCGCGGATGAGGAGTGCTATCTCGCCTCCGTCGGGCGAGCGCAGCGCGAACGGCTCGCAGAGGTTCTTCTTGTCCGCGGCGGCGACGACGCGAGGCGGTCCCCAGGTGGCACCGCCGTCCTTTGTCACGCTCATCCAGATAGCCTGGTCGTCGGTCGCGCGGTCCGTCTTCACCATCGGATCCTTGCGGACCTGCCCGAAGAGCGCAGTGGTGCCGTCCTTGAGCGGCATGAGCCCCGTTGGCGGCATTCCGGCGGAGAGGTGCGCGGCGGGCGGCATCACCTGCCAGCTCTTCCCGCCGTCGCGGCTCATGAGGACGCCCAGGCCGCCGCCGGTCCCAGGCTGGCAATTGGCGCTGAAGACGCAGAAGTTTACGCCCGAACCGTCCGGACGCGGCACGGTCTGGAGCGTGGGGCAGTTGCGGTGGAGCTTGTACTCGGCGGGGAGGAGGTCGTCGATGCGCGTCCATGTTCTACCGCCGTCGTCGGACCGCGCAGCGGGGCCGCAGCCGCCGCCATGGTTTATCGTCCACACGCAGAAGAGCGTCTTGCCGTCCGGCGTGAGGAGCGTCGTGGGGTGGCCCTGGTACGTGTCCTTGGTTCCCATGGCGACAACAGTCTGGCGAGATGCGTCGCGCGTGAGATCCACTACCGGCAGCTCGTCGCGGGACGATTTGGCTGGCGCCCTTTTCACCACCAGCTCGCACGCCCTGAACCGGATGTTGTCCGGCCCCAGGCGCGGGATCAAGAGAAAGTTCATCCCGCCGTTGACGGCGGCGGTTGGGAAGGACACGCGCCATGAAGACACGGTCCCAGACTTCTTCGTCAGCCACGACAGCGCCGGCTCGGCTCGCAGCGACAGCGGCCTTGCCCCGTTCAGGCGGAGGCCCTGAAGAGCCTTCTCCGCCTTCTCGGGCGGCAGAAGCACGGCCGGAGAGAAAGCCAGAAGCACATCGGCCGAGCCTTCCGGAGGCGGGGGGGCGGCGAGGAAGTGCACGACGCGTCCGTCGCCAACGTCGAGGTTCGTCTGAATGTCGGCCACCTCATTCTCCGCGGCGTCGCGGAATGAGACCGGATACGCCAGCTCCCAGCCGCCCGACGCGCCGCCGCACGGCCAGAACTTGCCGTCAAGCATCGCGTTCCATTTCTCGGACGCGGGGGGGCAGTGGAACGGATTGAACACGTAGAAGCCTGGCGCGCCCTGCGCGGCCTGCGCGGCGCACCAGCCGCGGTACTCCGCGATTGTCAGGTCCTGCCGGCCGGCGATGCGGTCCTTCACGACGCCCGAATCAAGGCCGGGGACGATCGTCACGGACGGATTGACGGCGTGGACGCGCCTCTCCCAGTCGCGGTAGTCAAGGTTGAAATCGACGGACGTGAAGAAATTGCAGGGGACTATCCAGTCCACAAGCCCCTCCTTCGCCCACTCCACGGCGTCGGTCCCCAGGGAGAGCGCACCCTCAACGGACGAGGCAACGCGCGCGCCCAGGAGTATGCGGCGGCCGCGCCGCGCCGACGCCGCGTCCACCATCCTCCTCGCCTCGCGCATGAACTCCGTGAGGAAATGGGCCCTTTCGCGCCCCTTGCCTGCGGGGAAGTGCCAAGGAAACCGGAGCCAGTCGCATTCGAGGCCGTCGACGTCGTAGCGCTCGAGAAGCTCGCGGATGTAGCCTAGCGCCCGCGCACGGACGGGTTCGTGCGAGTAGTCGAAGGCGTGGTCGCGCCAGGCCTTGCCCTTGTAGTTCGGCGTTACCTTGTATTCGGGGTGCTCCTGCCAGAGGCGGCAGAGCGACGGATAGTTGGGGTTGTCCACGCCGTGGACGTCGTTCATGCGCATCGAGAGCCAGGGAGAGACACCCCTTTCGCGCGCGCGGGCGGTCCAGATGGCGTAGGGGTCGATGTGGTTGTCGTGCAGCCACTTGGCCGTCTCGGCCCAGCGCGCGTCCTTGCCGGGCTCATCGAGCGCGGTCCAGATGGGCTCGATGGACTTCGTGTCGATGTTCGAGCGCATGGCGTTGGGGCACATGAAGAAATGCGTAACGGCGCCGCGGCAGACGGAGTCGAGATACTTCACGTACTCCTCGCGGGGGGCCTTGCGGAGGAAGTGCGTGTCGTCCTCGTTGAAGACGAATATCGGCCTTGCGGCGGCACCCGCGAGCGCCAGCGCGCTGCACAAAGCAGAAAAGACAGTTCTCATGCGCTATTCCTTTCAATGATTCTTAGACGCATGGATTATACCACATTTCATCCTACGATAGTTACACGAAATCACTTTCGCGATTTCGCGTAATCCAGGCGCAGAACGCGCCTCTATTTCAAAAACGCATAGCCGGCGTGGCATTCGTCGGCGCCATAGCCGAAGCCGGCGTACCTAACCCAAAGCTCGCGCGCGCCGACGAGCGCATGAGGGATCGGAAACTCGTTCACGTTGCACGCGAGCGCGGAGCGCTTCACCTCGATCCAGCTCTCGCCGTCCTGCGACATCTCGCACTTCGCCGGTATCTTCGTCTTGCGCTGCCCGCAAAGGTTCCCCAGGATCGCGTAGCGCGTGGCCGCAGGCGCCATCTCGCCCTTCGGGAACCTGTAGATCGTCGTGCCCACGTAGAAGAGCCATCCGCCGTTGTCGGCGGTCTTCTCGAACTTGACGCGGCAGGACTTCTCCTCGGGAGAGCCGACGAACGCATTCCAAACCACGTCCTCGCGCCCCTGGTACGCGATCGGGATCTCGCCGCAGGCGGAGAACTTCTCCGGCATCGCCTCGCGCGAGAACACATCCCTGCCCTCTGCCTTGAAGATGCGTGCCACGATCCTGCCGCCGCGCACGCCGTACGCCCACCAGCCCTTCTCGTCCATGGTGTGCGCGGCCACCGCGAGCGTCCCGCCGCCCGGGAGCGTCCAGCGCGACGCCGCGTTGCAGTGCACATGCCCGCACAGCATCCACGTGACGCCGGGGCGCCCCGCGAGCGCGGCCTTCGCGACGCGCCCTATGTCCCGCTCCATCCCGCACATGCCGACACTCGGCTGATGCACCAGCACGACGAGCTGCTTGTCCTCCGGGCACTTGGCGCACTCGTCCACTATCCACTTCTCCTGCACGGCGGAGATTATGCCGTCCACGCCGCCGTCCCACTTCACGAACCTGAGTCCACAGGCGTCGAAGGAGCAATATGGAGGCTGGTCGGGGAAATGTCTGCGCCAGAGCGCACGGTCGTCCTCGCCGGGTACAGTGTCATGGTTGCCCACAACGTAAACGCGCCGCACGTCATTCCTCAGTCCGCCGGTGAGAATCGCGTTTATCGCGCCGAACTGCCTCTCGGCGTTCTCAGCCGCCTGTCTGGGCGCTGGACGATGCCCGAAGCTGCTGTTGATGTAGCCTAAGTCGCCGAGCGCGCAGACGAACGCCGGCTTCGGTTCCATGGAATTCCAGAATGCGACGTGCTCCGCGAGATGCTGGTGGTGCTTCTCGGCGTGGATGTCGCTTGTAATGACGAACACCGACGCCCCCTGGGCATCGGGGTCGAATCCAAGCGAGCGAAAGGCCGCCTTCCAGTCCTCCTCCGCCGCGCACAGGGCGGTAGGGAGAAACGCCGCGCCAGCCGCGGCGATTGTCCCTTCGATAAACGATCTGCGTGTTGTTTTCATCTGCATCGCGCTCATTTCGTTGTTCACGCCTTTTCCTTCTCCGGGAAAAGATTGGAGGCATCCGTCGAGACATCGACCTTGTGCCCGTCGGACGTCACGCTTACGTTCCCGTGGAGATTCGTCGCATACGCCTTGATCCCCATCTTTGAGTAGATGTTCACAGACGCCCTGCCCGCGCTGAACATCCACTTCAGGTTCCCGAGAGAGGCGATGGCCACCTCGGGAAGCGGCTTCATCGCCGCTACGTTCGTCCCCTTGTCGTCGGGAATGCCGTGGCTGTGGAGGACGACGACGTTCGCCGTCCAGATGCCCTTGCGCTCCATGTAGGGCCGCATGTATTCGGTTACATAGTCCGAGTTTATGTCTCCGAGGATCATGTAGTCGACTTCGCCTACGCGGATTCTCAAGCCCGTCGAGTTCGCGTTGAGCAGATGGTGGATCGATCCGTTTCTCTTGTAGTCGGGGCCGCGGTCCAGCGCCGTGCAGTATCCTGTCTTCGGCGGCCAGACGACTTCGAACTTCACGCCAGGTTCGTCCCATCCGAGCTTGTCGCCTTCGACAAGATACCGAGTCACTGCCCCTGGATGCTTCTTCTCCCAGTTGAAGAGATGGCGCTTTGCCGCGTCCACCTCCCTGTCCCCGTATGCGTTGAGCGGCTCGAACGAGTTGTCGAAGATATGGGCGATCTCGAAATGGTCCGCAAGACACAGCAAGCCGCCGAAGTGGTCGGAGTGGTAATGAGACAGGATCAGCCCGTCGATCCTGCCGATGCCCCGCTTCTCGAGCCAGGGGATGATGATGTCCTTGCCGTTGCTCTTCTTGTCGTTTCCGTTCGCGGCGTCGAAGAGGTATGTCCTTCCGGCTGGAGTGCGCATGATTACGCAAAGTCCCGCGCCGCCGCTAACGACCTCGGGGTTGATCACGGTCATCTCGAAGCGCCCAGGAGGCATATCCTGAGACGCGGCGACAGAGCCCTTTGCCGCGGCGACGGCGGCGGCCCCTGCCAGAAACTCCCGCCGTCCGAACATCTGACTGGCATTTGATTCGTTATTCTTCATTATTTGCACCTTTCTCGATTTCACTCACATTGCGCGAGGACAGCCCCCGCCAAACACCATCAAAACGCCATCATCGCATCGTATAGCGCGTCAAGCTCCCGCTTTTGCGCTTCGGTCAGCGGAACATCCTCTTCCAGCCGCCATTCCTTGCCCACCACGCCGGGCGGATGCACCGGGATTCGCGACGTGCGGTTCTTGAATACGCCGGCTTTCTGGAGGAAATAGAGCCGGTAGCCGCGCAGCTTGATCGGCTCGTTGTCGAAGTCGCGCTGGTCGATCATCAGACGGTAGAGCGCATACCCCATCGTGAGCCTGATCTGATCCGCATTTTCGCCCTTCTCCATCTCGCGCCATATCTTCGCCAGAAGCGGCGCGAATGCGCAGCGCTCGCTGATGAGCCCCTCCGCTCCGAACTGTCGCGCCTGAAAGAGCCAGGACCATCCGCCGCGCGCGGCGAAGACGTTCTTTATGGTGGGCTTGGCGGCGTTCAGCATGGCGATCCTCTCGTTCACGTTGCGACCGCCGCTTTCCTCCTTCACGTAGCCGAAGACCGCCGGATAGTCCGCGGCCAGCCTGACAAGCAGATCAACCGACGGCGTCGGCGTCTTTCCCGGGGTGAAGGTCTGCAGTATGCATGGCCGCCGCGCTGCCTCGCCGAGCCGCCGCCATGCCCGCTCAAGGTCCTCCAGGGTCCTTGTGTCGTCCGGCGGCCTCGCGCTCAGCGCTATCTTCGTGGCGGGATATCTGTCCGCTGCCTTCTGGGCCGCATCCACGCAGGCCAGCATCTCCTCCGTCGTCGCGCCGTTGCAGCCGAACACCAGCACAATGTTCCTGCCCTGCATCCCCTTCGCAAGCGCCTCGTAGCTCAGCTCCTTCTCGCGGAGCGTCAGGAAGTCGACCGCGTCGTCTGACTGTCCCCAGATCACCCCCGGGCATCCGCACTTGTCGACGTACCTCGCCTCTTCGACGATGGTGCCGTAGTCCACCGACCCGTCCTTGTGGTACGCGACAGAAAGTATGGGGAACGGACCCCTTATCTCGCGCGG
>CAMOHV010000092.1 GCA_946615275.1 uncultured Verrucomicrobiota bacterium
CGAGGTGCCTGTCGAGAAGGTGGTGGAGAAGATCGTTGAGGTGCCTGTCGAGAAGATCGTCGAGAAGCGCGTGGAGGTGCCGGTGGAGAAGATCGTCGAGAAGCGCGTCGAGGTGCCTGTCGAGAAGGTTGTGGAGAAGATCGTGGAGGTGCGCGATCCGGCGCAGGACGCGGAGATGGAGAGCGTGCGCCGGGAGGCGGCGACCGCCCGCGACGAGGCGGCGGCGGCGCGTGACGAGGCGGCGACGGCTAGGGACGAGGCCGCCGCGGCGCGGCGTGCGGCGGCGGAGGCGCAGCGGGAGACCGAGGCGGCGGAGCGCGAGGCGGCGACGCAGCGCGACGCCACGGAGGCGGCGCAGCGCGAGGCGCTGGAGCTCACGGCGGAGATACAGCGTCTGCCGCCGACCGCGGCGGAGGCGGCGGACGTGCGCGCGGCGGTGTATCAGCTGATGGTGGATGAGGCCGAGGACATAGCGCGGACGATGGAGGAGGAGAAGCGCGAGGCCGAGGCCGCGCGCGAGCGCGCGCGGAAGCGCTCGGACCGTCTTCTCGGCCGCCGCCAGGAGCTTCTGAGGCGCATCGGCACGAGCGCGGACGACATGACCCGGCGCGCCCTCAGCACGCACCCCGAGGATCCGCGCATGGTGAATCTGCGCCGAGAGTACGACGCGCTGAAGATCCTCCAGGAGCGCGCGGCGCTGGAGGCGGAGGGGCGGATACGCGACCTGACGCAGCGGTGCCGCGCGGCGTCGGCGGAGGCGGACCGTCTGCGCGCGCAGCTGTCGGACACGGCGTCGCTCGTGCGGCAGCTCCAGGAGGCGCGCGAACGGCTTTCGTGCCGCGAGAAGGAGCTGATGGACGAACGCCAGAAGGCGGAGGCGGAGCGCCAGCGCCACGCCGCCGCGGAGCAGGCGCTTCTTGCGCGGATCTCGGCGCTGGAGAGCGGGATGCCCGGGGCGACGAGGCAGTCGCGCGAGGCGCACGCCACGCGCTTCCCGCCGTGGATGGGGCTTAAGAAGTGAAGAAGTGAATTAGGAGGAGCAGAAGATGAAGAGAAGAGAGTTCCTGATGATGGGCGCGGCCGCGGCGTTGGCCGGGTGCGCCACGAGCGATACGCCGCAGGCCCGCAACTACATTGGGCCGGGCGGCGCCGCGGCCGGCGCAGCGGGCGACCCGCGCATACGCGGTCCGTTCCCGATACTCTCCACGCCGTTCAACGAGGACGGAAGCGTGGACTGGGAGTCGCTTGCGCGCGGGTGCGTGTTCACGGCGGACGGCGGATGCCCGGGGGTGATCTGGTGCCAGTCTAACGACGCCGTCGACCTCCTCACGTTCGAGGAGAAGGCGAGGGGGTACGAGGTGTGCGCCAAGGCCCTTGAGGGGCGCGACGACTGCACGTGCTGCCTTGGGTGCAACGGGCCCACGTGGGAGCAGGCCGTGCGGGAGGTGCGGGCCGTGGAGGAGGTGGCGGCGAGGCATCCGAAGACGAACGTCGCGATCATATCGCGCCCGCCGGACCTCGGCAAGACGCAGGAGGACATCCGCCGCTACTACGAGGAGATCGCGAAGATCGCCAGGAGACCTGTGATAATCCAGACGTGCGTGAACGCGACGTGCCCCGCGCCGGAGGTGAAGCTCCTCGTGGAGCTCGCGCGCCGCCATCCGCGCATATACGGATACGTCAAGGAGGAGTCCGAGGGGGCGAGGGCGAACGACCGCATGATCGAGGAGGTGGCCGCGAAGCCCACGATGCACACGGTGTTCAGCGCGTGGGGCGGATGGCAGTGGCTCTACCAGTCGCGCAGGTGCGGGTCCGAGGGGCTCATAACGGAGCGCTGCGCGTACGCGCCGCTTCTCGGCTACATCTGGAAGCGCATGGAGAACGGCGACGCGGACGGCACGCTCACGCAGGCCTACGCGCTCTTCCGCCTTCTCATCGATCAGCGCAACATGCCCGGCGGGCTGCGCGGCTATTCGCTCTACTATCTCCAGCGGCAGGGCGTGTTCCGCACGACGGTCTCGCGCGAGTACTTGAAGAGCGTGAAGAAGGAGCAGGGCACGGTCGCGGTGGGCGACAACAGGAAGTGGAAGCTCACAACGGTGAAGCTCACCGACCTCCAGAAGGCCGAGCTCGACAAGTGCTACGACGACATGCTGCGGTTCGTGAATCGCGGCTAGCTCCGACTTCTCAACCTTTCAACCTTTCAACCTTTCAACTTTTCAACCTTTCAACTTTTCTATGCGCATAGTCTTCATGGGATCTTCCGCGGCGTCGGCCACATGCCTGCGCGCGATACTCCGCCTGCCGGGACTGCAGGTGGTGGGGGTGGTCACGCAGCCCGACCGTCCGGCGGGGCGCGGCAAGATGCTGACGCCGTGCCCGTGCCGCGCGTACGCGGCGGAGCGTGGGATCACCGAGTGCATCACGCCGGAGAACGTCAATTCGCCGGAGTCGCTCGCGTGGATACGCGCGAAGAAGCCGGACGTGGTGGTGGTGGTGGCGTTCGGGCAGTTCCTCAGGGAGGAGCTTCTCGGCCTGCCGCCGTACGGCTGCGTGAACTGCCACTTCTCGCTTCTGCCGAAGTACCGCGGCGCGTCGCCCGTGACGGCGGCGATCCTCGCCGGCGATGAGCTCACCGGAGTTTCGGTGATCCGCATGGGGATGGGCATGGACGACGGGCCCATCCTCCTCAAGCAGTTCGAGCCCATCTACCACGACGACACTGGCGAGACGCTCATGGACCGCCTCGCCATCTGCGGCGGAGTGACGCTCGCGAAGGCGTTGAAGCTCATGAGCGCCGGGAAGCTCCCCCCCGAGGAGGAGCAGATCGACGACAAGGCCACGTTCGCGTACAAGATGAAGAAGTCGGACGGGCGCATAGATTGGTCCAGAAGCTCTGACGAGATAGACTGCCGCCTTCGGGCGTTCACGCCGTGGCCGGGCACCTACACGTTCCTTCCCCAGCGGTTCCGCAGGAAGGGCAATTCCGGACGCGTTGTGATCGGGGCCTGCGAGTTCGCGAAGCCCACGCCCGAGCAGCGCGCCGAGCTGCCCGGCACGGTGCTGGAGGTGACGGAGCGCGGCCCGGTGGTGCGCACCGGCACGACGGCGCTTCTCCTCACGGCGCTGAAGCCGGAGGGTGGCAAGATGCTCTCCGGGGCGGAGTTCCTGCGTGGAAGGCCGCTTGCGCCGCTTTCGGACATGTTTCTTGACAAGTGAATTTTTTTCACCCACTTTGCCCGGAATCGTGGTATAATACAGTTGTTTATTCTAGCCCGTAGTGTACCCAGGAGGCGGAAAGGACAAGAGAAATGAAGAGAAACATTGCGATTTTCGCGGCCGTTCTTGCGGCCGCAATGGCCGTTTCTGCAAGCGAGACGACCTCGTCGATGGCCGTTGCGGCGGCCAATGCGTGGGCTTCGGCGAACGCGCAGACGTTCGCGCCGTCAGGCTCGGCCACCGAGGCCGTTGCCGAACGCGGCACCGATGGCTCACTTCTCTGGTGGGTCGTTCCGTTCTCCGGCGGCGGGGCGGTGATCGTCGCGCCCGACACGCGCATCGAGCCGGTCATAGCCGCGCTGCCGTCGTATGACGGACCGTTGCCGGCCAGGCATCCTCTCAGGGCCATGCTCACGCTCGACCTCCAGAACAGGCTGAAGCTTGTGAAGGGCGTGCAGGAGGCGTCGGCGGGGCGCAGGCTTAAGAACAGCGGCGGGGGCGCATCCTCCCCGAACGCCGCCGTCGTAAAGTCCGCCGCCGAGGCGAAGGCTAAGTGGGGCGAGCTCGTGCCGACGGGCCCGGTGCGCATGAAGGTCGCGCCGATCACGGGGGCGCGCAACCCCGCATACATCCTCGGCCTATGCCCTGGGTTCGGGTACGGGGGCGCGCTCACCCACTGGAACCAGAGCACCTCGCCGTATTCGACGGAGCCGCACGGCAACTGCTACAACTACTACACGGCGCGCCATGCCGTGTGCGGCTGCGTGGCGACAGCGGGCGCGGCGGTGATGCAGTACTTCGGGAGCTCCGGGCCGATATACAACGCGACCAACACCTGCACTTGGGGAGATCCCCTGGCCACGCCGGGATACTACTACTCAGGCCCGTTCACCATGATCGGCGCGACGAACGCCTACGACTGGAGCATTCTGCCGGAGGAGCTCGGCGGCAAGGGCAAGTTCACCGACGGCAACCTCTCCCGCGAGCAGGTGGAGCTCCTCGGCCGCGCGACGTACGACATGGCCGTGGGCGTGGGAATGCACTGGGCGATGGACGGCGTAGAGTCGGGCGCGCCGATGGCGGCGCACGCGACCGTGTATCGCGACTACTACGGCTTCAAGGACGTGCGCGCGGTGATGCTGGGGGCGCCGGACGAAAAGGTGGACGATTTCTTCGTCGGCGGCTCTCCCCTCTACGAGTATGTGTACGGCGAGTTCAACAAGAAGGTCCTCTACGCCCAGCTGCGCAACAACGTGCCGGTGCCCCTTGGCATCGCCACGCGCGGGGAGGACGGCGGCCACGCGGTGGTGGCGGTGGGCTACGGCCAGGACAAGGCTGGCACGTCTTATACGCGCATATTCATGGGCTGGGCCGGCACGGGCGACGCATGGTACTGCCTTCCCGAGATCGACTCCTACAACATCGTCGACACGTACATCTCGATGATCGGCAAGGACGACTTCAAGACCGTCCCCGTGTACGGGCGCGTCGTGAACGAGAGCGGCGAAGGCGCTGCGTTCGTGGAGCTGGACGTGGGCGGCGTCACCAACGTGTTCACCGACGCGAGCGGCTACTGGGCCGTGCGCATCGACGCGGACGGGCTCTCGCTGAATGCCGCGCCGACCGTGCTCTATGAGGTGGCGTACACCAACTCCTGCCCAGCCGACGACGAAGAGACCATCGCCGCCTTCGACGCCGCCGTCGAAGAAGGCGGGGACGAGACCTCCGTGTCCGCGACCGTGAACGGCGAAAGTGTCGACGACGCCTGGGTGAAGCAGATCACGGTGTTCTCCGAGGAGGTCACGGAGGAGCTTGAGGACGGCTCGGAGACGAACTACGTCGTGCTGGTGACGAACGTGGCCGTAAAGGTGCGCCAGTTCGGCGTGCCCGTAAAGTGCGTCGCGTCCGGCGAGATCCGGGATGTCGGCGTGGGCGCGTATGCGTTCGACGCATCCAATGTGCTCATCTGGTCGGACGATGAAATAGAGGCCCTCATGGACGCAATCCCCGACGACGTGGACTTCACCGTCCCCGACGACGTCGCCCTCGTCGCGTATCCCGGCACGGAGGACCCCGGCTACGTGGTCGACAAGGCCGTTTCCGACGACAAGAAGATGTTCCTCCTCTCCGGCGACCCCGGCACCGACGAGTACAAGGCGATCCTCGCGTATCTGCAGACGAAGATGCCCGGATTCTCCGACGAGTACGTTCTTTACATCATCGACCCCGGCAAGGACAGCTTCGGCCTTGCCGACGGCAATCCGTCCTTCGGCGTGTTCGACCCCACGATCTTCAACTCGCAGGCGCCCAACCGCTGGGCGTTCTACAACGGCCGCCTCTCGTACTTCGACGCCTCGGAGGGCGTGACCGACGAGGACGTGCAGCGCGTCCTCGACGAGGGCGAAGCCCGCTACGCCAAGCTGCACGACGACATCCGCGTCACGGTCGTCTCCGACAACTGCAACCTTGTGAACGGGATGAAGGCGTTCGGGACGAACGAGGAGGAGAGCGAAGAGGAGCGCGCCAAGAGATGGGAGCGCGAAGAGGCGTATCAGAGCCGCATCGCCGCCATGTGGGGCGACGGCATCCCGGACGACGCCGAGGGCTTCGGCGCGGACGCCAAGGACTGGCTGGAGAACGACATCGTCGGCCAGGGCGTGTTCACGAACGCATTCGTGGACGGCCAGGGCGTCACGTTCACGGCGC
>CAMOHV010000093.1 GCA_946615275.1 uncultured Verrucomicrobiota bacterium
ACGTCCGCCTCCATATCCGCGATGGCTGCAATGAAAATCCCGGCATGGCTGGGGGTTTTGTTGTTTTTTCACCGCTCAGCCCGATTTTATGGTATACTTTACGGCAAATGAAAAGCCCTTGTTCCGCATGTGAATGAGGATTCCCCTGAAACCCCCACTATAAAGCTCCCACACTCATAGGCAAGAAATGAATAGGCGAAAAGAAAAGATAAAGAAGGAAAAGGCGCCGAAGAACATGGACGGCGCTCTGACTGCGCGCCTCAACATCGCGCGCAACGGCACGGGCTTCGTGCTGGATCCCGAGACCGACGAGGCGATATGGATAGACGAGCGCGACCTCGGTACGGCGCTTCCGGGCGACATCGTCGTGGTGCGGCGCATCTCCGCCGGCGGACGCTCCAAGTTCCGCCGCGAGCATGAGCGCAAGTCCGGCCCGGAGGGGCGGATTGTTTCAATAGAGTCGCGCGCGCGCCGCACGATCGTCGGAACCGTGGAGGACATCGGCCATTTCGTGCGCGTGCAGCCTCTCAGCCCGTCCTTCCGCCAGGCGTTCATCGTGCCCGACGCCAGGGGCGCGCGCGTCGGCGACCGCGTGGTGATGGAGTTCACGCGCTGGGACGATCCGCGCCTCGCCCCAGAGGGCGAGATAACGGAGGTGATCGGCCCCAAGGACAACCCGTCGCTAGACACGATCGCCATAATGAAGCAGTACGAGCTGCCCGAGGAGTTCCCGGAGAATGTCCTGACGGAGGCGGAGCTCGTGGCGGACCTCAAGGAGGGGCCGCGCGTGGACCTCCGCAAGAAATTCATCTTCACATGCGACCCTGCGACGGCGCGCGACTTCGACGACGCGCTCTCCCTCGAGCGCGACAAGGACGGCAACCGCGTCCTGGGCGTGCACATCGCGGACGTCTCGCACTACGTCCGCCCCGGCACGGCGCTCGACCGCGAGGCGTACGCGCGCTCCACGAGCGTGTATCTCGTTGGCAAGGTGGTGCCCATGCTGCCGGAGCAGCTTTCGAACGGCGTGTGCTCGCTCGTGCCGCATCAGGACCGCCTTGCGTTCAGCGCGTTCCTCACGTTCGACCAGTCCGGCCGCTGCATCGCGCGGAGGTTCGCGAAGTCGGTGATACGCTCCAAGGCGCGCTTCACGTACGAGGAGGTGATGGACGTCCTCAAGGGCGGCACTGCCGGCCCGCGCCTCAAGCCCGCCGCACGCGCGACGATCCGCGAGATAGGCGAGCTCGCGCAGCAGCTCCGCCGCCGCCGATTCGCAGACGGCGCGCTTGACATGGAGGTGCCCGAGGCCGAGATCGTCCTGGACGACTCCGGCATGATGACCGGCGTGGTGGTGCGCCCATACGACGAGTCCCACCAGCTGGTGGAGGAGTGCATGGTGGCGGCGAACGAGGCGGTGGCAACGGAGCTCTGGACGCGCGGCGTGAAGATTCTCGCCCGCCTCCACGAGCCGCCGGACCCGGAGAAGCTCGAGGAGCTGCGCGCGAACCTCGCGAAGCTGGGGCTTTCCGGCGGCGACTTCTCTCGCCCCAAGAACCTCTCCAGGTTCCTCGCGAAGCTCAAGGGCTCGCCGCTGGAGGGCGTGGTGTCCGTGATGGTGCTGCGCAGCATGAAGCGCGCCCTCTATTCCGCGAAGTCCATCGGGCACTACGGCCTCGCGAAGAACTACTACGCGCATTTCACAAGCCCCATAAGGCGCTATCCGGACCTCGTTTTGCACCGTCAGCTCGCGTCGTATCTCGCCGGGAAGGGCGGCAGGCTGGACATGGGGTGGCTCACGCGCGCGGCGCTGCACTGCTCCGAGCGCGAGCAGATCGCCGACGACGCGGAGCGCTCGCTCGTCGAGATCAAGAAGTTCCGCTATCTGGAGGAGCAGGCGAAGGGCGGGCGCGTGTTCGACGCCGTGGTCGTGCGCTGCGCACGCAACGGCTGCTTCGTGGAGCTGCCCGAGCTCGCGGCGGGCGGGCTCGTCCACATCTCCAAGCTCTCGAACGACTACGTGCGGTTCGATGCCTTCCGCGAGCGCCTCGAGGCGGGCGGCAGGACGTGGAGCGTGGGCGACCGTCTCAGGGTGCGCGTCGAGCGCGTTGATTTCAACGCCCGCCTCGCCGACTTCATCCCGGCAGAGTCGGTCCAGGGCACACGCGGGGCTCGCCCCCGCAGGCGGAAATGAACATTGGCGAATCCATCGGCGGCTATCGCGTCCTGCGCCTTCTGGGCGAAGGCGGCATGAGCAGCGTGTACGAAGTGGAGCACGCGAGGCTCGGAACGCATTTCGCGCTCAAGGTGTTCTCCCGCGCGGAGAAGGGCGACGCCCAATTCCTTCGCGAACGCTTCATCGCGGAAGGCCGCCTCCTCGCGCGCCTCAACTCCCCGCGCCTTGTGCGGGTGCACGATCTCCTCGAGACGCCCGACGGCGATCCGTGCTTCGTGATGGATCTTGTGCTTGACGCCGGCGGCGGGCCGAGGTCGCTGGAGGATGTGCGCCGGGCGGGGGCGGTCTCCGAGGACGATGTGCTGCGCTGGTACTGCGACGTGGCGGAGGCGCTGCGCGTGGTCCATGCCGCAGGCGTCGTCCACCGCGACGTGAAGCTCGCGAACATCCTTGTCGGGCCCGACGGGCATGCCGTACTCGCCGACTTCGGCGTCTCCCGCTATCTCGACGGCCCCCTCAAGCGCGAGCTAGCCGTGGAGACGACCTTTGCCGCCGACGCCACGACGAACTCGCGCCCAGTCCTCGGAACTGCGAACTATCTGCCCCCTGAGCTCCGCAAGGGCCTCCCCGCTGTCCCGGCATCCGACTGCTACGCCCTCGGCGTCGCGCTCTTCCGCCTCCTCACCAGCGTGTGGTACGAGCCCGGCTCGAACGTCCTGGACCTTCTAGCGCCGTTCTCGCCGGTGTGGCGCAGGATATTCCCGGCGCTTCTCGCCGAGAACCCGGAGGATCGCTCGATGCCCCCTGTGGATCCGCCCCGCCGCCGGAGAAGGTGGATGTGGGCGGCGGCGCTTGTGGCCGTCTTTGCGCTCGCCGCCGGTGTGGCGCTGTTCTTCTGCCTGGGCCGCGCGGACGGGGAGGGCGGCGCCGGCAAGCAGGCGCCGGTGGAATTCGACGAGCTTTTCGGGGTGTCGGAGAAACTCCTAGGACAATAGGAGAAGAGGACGAGTAGGATAGGACGAGTAGGAGGATAGGACAAGAGGAACATGAGGCCATCCTATTGTCTTATTCCTATTGTCCTCTCCTCCTACTCGTCCTAGAATCGCCCTTTATCCCGCCCCCTTGGAATTTTCCACTGTCCCATTTGTTCCCTTGCGGCGTATAATATAGTATAGAGTAGGTGTGTTCAGCACCCGCGAAACGAAAGAGAATGAAAAGGAAAAAGAAAATGAGACGTATAGTCGTGTTCTGCTCGATGGCCTGCGCGGCGCTTTGCGCCGTGGCGATGCCCACGAAGAAGGAGGTCGCCGCCGCGCGCGACGTGGTGGCCGAGCTGATGTCGGACGTCGTGGCCGACCAGAAGGCCGGGAAGCTCACGGCCGCCCAGGTGGCCGAGAAGGCGCTCGAGCTCGCCGGGCGCGCCGAGACGGAGGCCGCCAAGCTGCTCCTCATCCAGGGCGCGGTGATGGGCTTCGCGCGCGGCGGCGAGCCGGCCCGCGCCGCGGAGGCCATGCAGCGCATGAAAAGGGAGATCAAGGACATCACGCCCGAATACGAGGCGGACGTCCTCTCCCGCGCCGTGAAGACGGTGCCCGCGAAGAGCGGACGCCTCCTCTACGCCATGCTGGACGACACGAAGCGCCTCGTGAGGTACCGCAGGGACATCCCCGTCCTTGAGAAGAAGCTCGCGAAGATGGACACCCCCGAGATCCGCGCCCAGCTCGCCGAGCGCCTCGCCGCCACGGGCGACTGGAAACGCGCCCTGGAGCTCTTCGCGAAGATGGACGGCGACGTGGCGCGCGCCGCGAAGTTCGAGCGCGGCGAGCTCCCCGCCATGACGGCATCCGAGGTGGCCGACATCTGGTGGGCGCAGAAGGGCATGAAGGACTCCGACGGCTTCACCGTGTTCCAGCGCCACGCCGGCGAATGGTACAAGAAGGCGCTCGCCGACGGCTCGTTGAAAGGCCTCAAGCGCGACCTCGCGCTGAAGCGGCTCGACGGAATGGGTGAAGGAATTGAGAATGGTGGGGGCGATGCGGGAGGGCCGCGCCCCGTCGCGGCCAATGAAGGTGCGCAGGGTCGGGCGCGGACGCAGGCAGCGCCGCAGTCCGGCGAACGCCCGAAGCCTATGGCCTTTGACCTCGGCGGCGGAGTGAAGGTGGAAATGATGGGCTGTCCGGCGGGTACATTCATGATGGGGCATCACGCGCCTCACAAGGTGACAATCAGTCGTTCGTTTTGGGTGGGCAAGTATCCGATCACCCGTGAACAGTGGAATAAATTGATGCCAGAAATCCCGATTAATCAGACAGAAATGGCACTTGGTGGTTTGAAAGGCGCTGCGGGTAATATCTCCAGGCGTGCGGCAGATAAATTTTGCCAAATGCTCACGGAGCAATTCAAGAGGCAACTGCCAGCGGGTTTTGTGTTCCGCTTGCCCACCTTTGCTGAAAGCGAATATTTCTGGCGTGCCAACTCTACCGATCCAAATGATCCCTATACGAAGCCATGGCACTTGAGTGAAGATGAAAAGCGCCAGATAGGCGTCGGTAACGAGGGGAAACGAGATATCCTTCGGCGAAAGAGCGTGCCAATTGATGAAGCATTGTTGAATCATTCAGGAAACAACCCGTCTGTGGAAGTTGGGATGCGGAGACCTAATGCATGGGGGATTTACGACCTTACGGGAAATGTGGGGGAATGGCTTCTTGATGTCTTTCCGGCAAGTGTCAGCGCAGATGCACAATGGGGCGTCAAACCAATCAGTGGAATGGAATGGAAACAGAATGTTGATCCATTGTTCTGGATTGATGCTGATTTCCAAGTGACTTCACTGTTTCGCGCATCGGGGTCGAATCAGGGGGGGGGATTTGGTTGGGCGGAAAGGGTGCTTTACGCAAAGCCTGGAGCTCATTGGAGGAGTTCCGGTTTCCGCATCGTCCTTGGCCCCGATCTGATCGCTGAGCAGGCGAAGAAGCGGTAGGTTCGAATTCATGTTTTTTCTGCGGCACATGGCAAGATAAAACATGATTTCGCCATGATAAATGTTTGTACTTGTGTTTTATCATCCGCATGTGCTATAATATTCCCGCCTTGAAAATGGAGGGGAATATGATTGGCAGGCAAGAAGAGCAACAGGAGCTGAATCGGCTTTACAATTCAAAGGAATCAGAATTTCTGGCAGTCAACTGCGTTGTCTCATTCCAGAGCGGTCTGGAGGGGGATATCCTTTGAACGTCTTTGCCTACAGCATGTCCGACAGATTCGCATGGCTCTTGGGGTGTCGGGAGTGCACGTGGAGTCGTATGCATGGAGCCATGCTCCGGATGAGAACTGTCCTGTCGGCGCACAGATAGATTTGCTTCTCGATCGTTCCGATGGCGTGATCAACGTTTGCGAGATGAAGTATGTGCCAGAGAAATTTCTTATTGACGCGAAGACGGAAGAGGACATCATGCGGAAGTTGTCGGTGTTTTCCTCCGTTACACATACGCATAAGGCCGTGCATCTTACGATGGTGACACCGTTCGGAATCCTCCGCAATGCCCATTCCGGGCGTGTACAGTCGGAGATCGTCCTAGATGATCTGTTTTCATGAGAGGGTTTCGGCGTGTTGGAGAAGTTCCTAGGACAATAGGAGAAGAGGACGAGTAGGATAGGACGAGTAGGAGGAGAGGACAAGAGGAACATGAGGCCATCCTATTGTCTTATTCCTATTGTCCTCTCCTC
>CAMOHV010000094.1 GCA_946615275.1 uncultured Verrucomicrobiota bacterium
CGGCAAGAAGCTCACCGAGTTCGAGGGCGAGGCCCTCGGCCTCGACATCATGAAGAAGCTCAACGAGTACACCGCCAAGTGGAAGAAGGAGACGAACATCGACTTCTCCATCTACGGCACGCCGCTCGAGTCCACCACCTACCGCTTCGCGAAGTGCCTGCAGGAGCGCTTCGGCATCGTGAAGGGCGTGACGGACAAGAACTACATCACGAACTCCTACCACGTGCACGTGACCGAGCCGATCGACGCGTTCGACAAGCTCGCCCTGGAGGCGAAGTTCCAGAAGCTCTCGCCCGGAGGCGCCATCTCCTACGTGGAGGTGCCCGACATGCAGAGCAACATCAAGGCGGTGCTCTCCATCATGGAGTTCATCTACGACCACATCATGTACGCCGAGCTGAACACCAAGAGCGACTACTGCCAGGTGTGCGGCTTCGACGGCGAGATACAGGTGGTGAAGGACGACCACGGCAAGCTGATCTGGAAGTGCCCCAAGTGCGGCAACACCGACCAGAACAAGATGAACGTGGCGCGCCGCACCTGCGGCTACATCGGCTCCCAGTACTGGAACCAGGGCCGCACGCAGGAGATCAAGGAGCGCGTGCTGCACGTCTCCCAGACCATGTGCCGCGAGTGCTGCTGACCGTGAACTACTGCGAGATACTGAAGAGCGACATCGCGAACGGCGAAGGCGTCCGCGTGTCGCTCTTCGTTGCCGGCTGCACGCACCACTGCAAGGGATGCTTCAACCCGCAGACATGGCCGTTCGAGGCCGGCCGGCCGTTCACGCGCGAGGTGGAGGACATGATCCTCGATGAGCTCGCCAAGCCCTGGACGGACGGCCTGACGCTGCTCGGCGGCGAGCCCATGGAGCCAGCGAACCAGCGCGCTCTTCTGCCGTTCCTGAGGCGCGTCAAGGCTGAGACGCCCGGAAAGACGATCTGGTGCTATACAGGATGCGTGGTGGAGCAGGACTTCATCCCAGGCGCCAAGGGCGCGCACTACTGGCGCACCGAGGCGACGGCCGAGATACTGGGCATGATAGACGTGCTTGTGGACGGGCCGTTCGTGGAGGAGCTGAAGGACATCACGCTTCGCTTCCGCGGCTCGTCCAACCAGCGCATCCTGGACCGCGCCGCCATTGCGCGCATCATCCACGGTGCCTGAGACAAGTGTAATTCGTAGTAGGTTGTGTGCCTAGTGCTTGGTGCCTAGTGCCTGTTGATGAATGTCCGCAAATCGTGGACATTCATCATCATGGATGTGCAATTGACAAGTAGTTGACTGCCCCCATGCCTTCCATGCTTCTTCGTGGTTGTAGGATCGGCTTGAATGTGCTATAATTCGCAAAAACGGAAAGGAAGTAAGGTGTGAAAAAGAGCCTTTGCATGAAGAAATGGATTCCCTCGATGTCGGTGCTGGTGGCGGGCCTCAGCCTCTCCGCATTCTGCGACATCAAGCTGCCGTCGCCGGACAGAGCCGCTAAGCCACTTGCCGCATGAAAGGAAGATAATGAATAGACATTTCATCTGTTTTCTGTCCGCCGCCGTGGTCGCGGGCTCGGCGTTCGCGGAGATAGAGATGCTTTCGCCGGTCCCGGGCTCGGTCGTGACGCAGCTCGGCAAGGCGCAGGCGAAGTTCGTTGACGAGTCGATGTCCGTGCGTGAAAAGTACTTCGACGACGGGCCGAACGCAGAGGCGTTGAAGAAGGACGGATACCGGCCGAAGCCGATAGCCTTCCACTGGAAGGGCGGCAAGGCGCCGTACAAGGTGGTGGTGCGGCGCAAGAGCGACGGAAAGGTGTTCTACGAGGGCGTGGCGAAGGGGCATCATGCGTCGGTCGATTCGCTGGAGATCGCGAGGGAGTGGGAATGGACGGTGTCCGGCGGCGGCGAGTCCGCGACGGGCACGTTCTTCACGGAGGACCGCGCGCCGCGGCTCATCAACATAGAGGGCGTCCCGAACGCCCGTGACCTGGGCGGGCGCATCGGCCTCGACGGGCGGCGCATCCGGCAGGGGCTTCTCTTCCGCACGGCGGGGCTCAACGACAACGCGCCGCTCCAGTACTACACCATGGCGGAGGTGAAGCAGCTGGAGGCGGATGGCAAGCTCGCGTCCATGGGCGAAGTGGGGGCAAGCCTCTCCCGGCATCTGAAGCGCGGCGACGCCATCGCCGAGAAGACGATACGCCTTGTAAAGAAGAGCTGCTACGCGCCGGGCAAGGAGCGCCTCACCGCCGCCGAGCGCGCGCGCGTCCTGAAGCAGTACGGCTTCAAGACGGACATCGACCTGCGCGGCCCCAACGAAGTTTACGGCATGACGCAGTCTCCGCTGGGTCCGTCCGTCAAATGGGCCAACATCCAGCTTCTGGGCGGTTACGGCTCTTTCGCGCAGACCAAGTACAGCGAATGCAAAAAGAGCGTCTTCCGCATCCTCTTCGACCGCTCCGCCTATCCGATCGTGTTCCACTGCATAGGCGGCGCTGACCGAACCGGGACCATCGCGTTCATGGTTGAGGCTCTCCTTGGGGTGGACGACGACAACCTCGCCATGGACTATCTCACGACCGGCTTCTGCGGCGGCGTCACCGATCAGCGCCACAAGAGCTGGTTCGACGGCATGGCGAGGGCGCTCAAGTCCCTCCCCGGCGCCACGAACGCCGCCAAGATGAACAACCTTCTGCTAAAATGGGGATTCTCGCAGAAGGAGATAGACGACTTCCGCGAGTGGATGCTCGAGCCCGCCCCGCCCGCCGGGGCCGAGTTCCAGAACTACAACGTAATTCCGTTCTCGCCAGGATCCGAGGCCCGCACGGCGGCGGAAGCCGTGGAGTACCGCGCCCGCACGGGATGCGACCTTGTGCTCTACTCTCTCACGCTCCACCCCGAGGGCAAGCCCGCGATGGAGAAGGTGGAGCGGTACGTGGAAAGCTATCGCGCACTGCGCAAGGCCCTTGAAGGGACGAACGTGCGCCTGGGCGTGCTGGTGCAGGCGATACTGGGCCATTGGCCGCGCGTGGACAAGGACATAGAGGACTGGACGCGCACCGTGGACATCAAGGGCCGGAAGGTCCGCTTCTGCCCCGACGACCCCGGCTTCGCAAAGTACATCACCGACACGTTCGTCCTCCTCGCCAAGGAGAAGCCTGCCTTCATCCTCACCGACGACGACGTGCGCGCCTACTCCCACGACGCAGAGTGCTTCTGCCCCCGCCACGTTGCGGAGTTCAACAGCCGCCGTGGGACGAACTACACCGAGAAGGAGCTGCGCGAGAAGGTCTCCGCCGCCGCGAAGACCGATCCCGACTACATGACGTTCCTGGCGGTCCAGCGCGACATGATGAACCGTCTCGCCGCCCGTTTCCGCGCGGCTATAGACTCGGTGGACCCGACGATCCCCGCCGGCATCTGCGTGGCGGGCGAGGAGACGTTCCTGGTGCCGCCGATGGCCCGCGCCATCGCCGCCAAGGGCCAGCGCCCCGTGATGCGCGTGGGGACTGGATGCTACAACGAACGGTTCTCAACGCATCTGCCATCCAACATCTTCCGCACCATGGGATTCGCGGAATACTACCGCGGCTGGGGAATCGACATCCTGGACGAGGCGGACACATGCCCGCAGAACCTCTGGAGCAAATCGGCCCGATCGTTCTTCACGCACCTCGCAGCAGCCGCGTTCCTCGGCTACCGCGGCGCGAAGATCTGGTATGTGAACGGGCACAGGGGGGACTGGCCGGTGACGCGCTCCTACACGGACGTTCTGGCCGCGCAGAGGGGCGTGCTGGACACGCTAGTGCGCGAGTCGACCGCGCCGTCGTACGGCGTGGCGGTGCCGTGCTTCACGAACTTCCCGGCGTGGCACCTCGCGAAGAACCACAACGAGATGTTCATGGCGCCCGGCACCTTCGCGGAGAGGGTCCTTCTGCCGTACGGCATCCCTTTCCGCGCGGAGAGGGACTTCTCGCGCGACGGCGTGTACGTCGTCTCGCGCAAGGCGGAGGTGGCGCGCTTCACGGACGCGGAGCTTGACCAGGTGTTCTCGCACAAGGTGCTTGTCACGGCCGAGGCCGCGCTCGCCCTCACGGCCCGCGGCAGGTCCGACCTCATCGGCCTTTCCGCCTCTGCGAAGGAGTTCCGGTTCAACGGCGAGCGCGAAGTTGCCGGCGGCGCAAGCTACGTGTACGCCCCGATGGACCATGCGTCGTTCTTCTCCGACCTGGCGCCAGGCGCGGAGAAGCTCACCGTGCTTGGATTCTCGCCCTACAGGGGCTCGCCGGTCTTCGAGGAGGCCGCGCCGGGGGCAGTTCTGTTCAAGAACGCGCTGGGCGGCACGGTGGCGACGTGCGCGTATCACGGGGGGATGTACGTGCTCCACCAGTTCTCCGAAGGGCGCAAGAGATTCGTGGTGTCGCTTCTGGACAGGCTCATGGGCGGGCAGGTCAGGTATGTGTGCGGCAACGACCAGGACGTGCTGGTGCTGGCGCGGGAGGGGAAGGACGGCAGGGGCGTGGTCCTGGCGGTGAACCTCAACTCCGAGCCGATAGAGACGCTGCGCTTCCGCGCGCCCGGCGCGGCGTCGGCCGAGGTGATGTCGCCCGGCGGCGTGTGGAGGCCGGTGCGGGCGCACAGTTCCGGCGAATGGCTTGAGCTTGACGAGGCGCTAGGGTTCTACGAGGCCAAGGCGTTCCGCTTCGCGCGTTGACGATAATTTGTCCTTTCCCATTTCGGCCGGAATATGCTATAATTCTCGTCTTTGGAGGAATAGAATCTAGTATGGCCACGTTGAAATTGGGCGTTCTGGGCTCCGGCTCGGGATCGAACATGCAGTCCATAGTGGACGCCATAGAGGCCGGCACGCTGGACGCCGAGGTGCGTCTGGTGCTTGCCGACGTTCCGGACGCGAAGATACTCGACCGCGCCCACCGCCACAACATCCCCGCGCAATATCTCGACTGCGCCCCGTGGAAGACGAAGCTCGAAGGGCCCGCCGAGGACCGCTGCATCCAGCTCCTGAAGGACGCCGGCTGCGACACTGTCGTCCTCGCCGGCTTCATGCGCATCGTGAAGCCCAAGCTCCTCGCCGCGTTCCCGATGCGCGTCCTCAACATCCACCCCGCCCTCCTGCCGGCCTTCCCCGGCGTCCACAGCTGGACGCAGGCGCTCGACTACGGATGCAAGGTGGCGGGCGTGACGGTCCATTTCGTCGACGCCGGCACGGACTCCGGCCCGATCATCGTGCAGAGGACGGTTCCGGTGATGGAGGACGACACACCCGAGACCCTGCACGCGCGCATCCAGGTGGAGGAGCACATCGCCTACCCGGAGGCTCTCAGGCTTCTCGCGGCAGGCCGGCTCAGGATCGAGGGCCGGAGAGTGAGGATTTCGCCGCCCGTGGCGTGACGGGCGCGCCAGAGTTTTCCAAGGAGGTTCAAACGACATGAACGGAGCTGTATTGCTGCTTGGCGGATGCGGGCTTTTCACGCTCGCATACCTTTTCTATTCCAAGTTCATCGCCAGGGCGATAGGCGTGGACCCGGAGCGTCCCACGCCCGCGCACACGATGAGGGACGGCATAGACTTCGTGCCGGCTCATCCAATGGTGCTCTTCGGGCACCACTTCGCCGCCATCGCGGGCGCAGGGCCGATCATCGGGCCCGTCCTCGCCGCGCAGTTCGGCTGGGCGTCCGTCGCGCTCTGGATAATCCTCGGGTGCATCTTCATCGGCGCCATGCATGACATGATCACGCTCTTTCTCTCCGTGCGCCACTCGGGGCGGTCCATAGGCACGATAATCGAGGACGTGCTGGGGCGCTCCGGTAAGATGATCTTCCTCATGTTCTGCTTCACCGCGCTCGTCCTCGTGATGAGCGTCTTCACGGGGCAGGTGGCG
>CAMOHV010000095.1 GCA_946615275.1 uncultured Verrucomicrobiota bacterium
GCCACCTTCATCCTCTGCGACCCCAAGGGCGGCGTCAAGCCCGGCAACATCGGCGCGAACTACGTCCTGAGGCGCCTCATCCGCCGCGCCGTGCGCTACAGCCGTTTCCTCGGCATCGCCCCCGGATTCACGGCGGCACTTGCCGAGACTATCAGCGCCAAGTACAAGCACGTCTATCCTGAGCTGGAGGTGAACCTTGCCTCGTGCGTCTCCGACCTCGCGGCCGAGGAGAACCGCTTCAACCAGACGCTCGACAAGGGCGCCGCCATGTTCGCCAAGGTGGCCGAGCAGCTCAAGGCGCACGGACAGACGAAGATCTCCGGCAAGACGGCTTTCAAGCTCTACGACACATTCGGCTATCCGCTCGAGATGACCCTCGAACTCGCCAAGGAGCAGGGGCTTGAGGTGGACGTGGAGGGCTACGAGGAGGCGAACCGCAAGCACCAGGAGCTTTCCCGCACTACCTCCGCCGGCACGTTCAAGGCTGGCCTGCAGGACAACTCGGCTGTCGTCACCCGCATGCACACGGCGACGCATCTTCTCCACGCCGCGCTCCACAAGGTCCTTGGCCCCACGGCAAACCAGAAGGGTTCCAACATCACGGCGGAGCGCCTTCGCTTCGACTTCACCTGGCCCGACAAGATGACCGACGAGCAGATTCGCGAGACCGAGGCCCTCGTGAACGAGTGGATCAAGGCCGCGATCCCGGTCACCAAGAAGCTCACCACCGTGGAGGAGGCCAAGGCCGAGGGGGCCATGGCGCTCTTCGGCTCGAAGTACGGCGACGAGGTGTCGCTCTATTCGATAGGCGACGTCTCGAAGGAGATATGCTGCGGCCCGCACGTGGCGAACACGAGCGAGCTCGGAGGGTTCAAGATTCTCAAGGAGCAGTCGTCCTCGGCGGGAGTGAGGCGTATCAAGGCCGTCGTTTCCAATCTGGGCTGAGACATTCTTTGCCCATTCTTTGCCCTCTTTACGCGCGGCGGGGTATGTGGTAAAATTGACGTCGCTTGAAGCATCAAGAAGTGCGGGGCATGGTGCGCCGCACGCCAACCGGGCGTCAGCCGCGGTGGTCAGGGGATTTTCCCGGATGCGCTTCGCAAGTACGAAGAAAGAAAGAGAGAAGAAAAAATGACGAAACATGCCGCACGGCACGTTTTCACGTCCGAGTCTGTCTCGGAAGGCCATCCTGACAAGGTGGCCGACCAGATATCGGACGCCATCCTCGACGCCTGCCTCGCGCTCGACAGAAGGGCCCACGTGGCCTGCGAGACGATGGTGGGGCCGAACCTGGTGGTCAACATGGGCGAGATCACCGCCAAGGGGTTCGAGAAGATAAACACGCAGGAGATCGCCCGCTCCGTGGTGGAGGACGTCGGCTACGACCGCCCCGAGGAGAACTTCTCCTGGAACACGTTCAACTACATGAGCGCGATCCACGGACAGTCGCCGGACATCGCCATCGGCGTCAACCGCGACAAGGACGAGAGGCAGGGCGCCGGCGACCAGGGGATGATGTTCGGGTACGCCACGAACGAGACGCGCATGCTAATGCCGTCAACGCTCGTCTATTCGCACGACCTCCTCCGGCATTTCACCGATCTGCGCAAGAAGGGCGCGCTCAAGTACCTCCGCCCCGACTCCAAGTGCCAGCTTTCCATCGTGTATGAGGACGGCCGCCCCGTGGAGATCGCGACGGTGGTCCTTTCGCACCAGACGACCGAGGACGGCGCCAACCGCAGGTGCTATCGCGAGATGGAGGGGATCGCCCGCGACTTCCTCGTGAAGACGAAGCTTCTCACGCCGCGCACGAAATTCTACGTGAACCCCACAGGCAAGTTCGTCGTGGGCGGGCCGGCGGGCGACTCCGGCCTCACCGGGCGCAAGATAATCGTGGACACGTACGGCGGCATGGCCGCACACGGCGGCGGCGCGTTCTCGGGCAAGGATCCCTCAAAGGTGGACCGCTCCGCCGCCTACTACGCCCGCTACGCCGCGAAGAACATCGTGGCCGCCGGGCTCGCCGACCGCTGCCAGATACAGGTGGCGTACGCGATAGGCGTGGACAAGCCGGTCTCCATCTGCGTGAAGACGTTCGGCACGAACCACGGCGTCTCCAACGAGCAGATCGAGAAGGTGCTTCTTTCAGGGAAGGTGTTCGACTTTCGCCCGTGGGCGCTCATCCGCGACCTCGGCCTCACCACGCCGAAGGGATGGAGCTACCGCGCCACCTCCAACTACGGGCATTTCGGCCGCGCCGGATTTCCGTGGGAGAAGACGGACAAAGTGGCCGCGCTCAAGAGCGAATTGAGAATTGAGAATTGAGAATTATATTGAGAGGTGATTGTAGAACCACTGAATACACGGAAGACACGGAAGCATGATTTCTTGTTCCAGCAAGATTTCCGTGTGTTCTGTGTGTTCCGTGGTTCAAGAAAAGGTTGCGCCCATGGCACTGGAATGTAAATGAACATAAGTGCCGGCACGGAAAACCTTTCAACCTTTCAACCTTTCAACCTTTCAACATATAGACAAGAGGCAAGAGTTGAACATAGAGACCATCGATGAAAGATCGGTTCTTCCGCGTCTCGCGGCGGAACTCTCCATTTCCCCGCGCCAGATCGCAGCAGTGGCCAAGCTCCTTGGCGAGGGCGATACCATCCCGTTCATCGCCCGCTACCGCAAGGAGGCGCACGGCAATCTGGACGAGGTGCAGATAGGCAGGATACAGGAGCGCCTTCAGTACTACGCGGAGCTAGAGGACCGGCGCAGAACGATCCTCAAGTCCATCGACGAGCAGGGCAAGCTCACCGACGAGCTGCGCGCCAAGATAGAGGCGTGCATGGTGAAGGCCGAGCTCGAGGATCTCTACCAGCCCTACAAGCCGAAGCGCCGCACGCGCGCGATGATAGCGAAGGAGAAGGGGCTCGAGCCGCTTGCCGATGCCATCTGGAGCGGCGCCGCGGACGCCGCGCAGATCGCGGCCGCCTCAGCCGAGGACCTCCAGGGCGCGCGCGACATCATCGCCGAGCGCATCGCGGACATGGCCGAGGTGCGCCAGCTCGTGCGCCGCGCCTTCTCCACGAAGGCCGTCGTGAAGAGCGAGGTGGTCTCCCCCAGGCCGACGGAGCCGACGAAGTTCGAGCAGTACTACGACTTCTCCGAGCCGATCTCCGAGATGCCGTCGCACCGCTTCCTCGCCATCAGGCGCGGACAGAACGAGGGCGTCCTCTGGATGCGCCTCGAGGTTGACAAGGCTCCGCTCGTCGAGGACATCATCGGCATCGCGGACCGCGAGCGCGGCACATCCAAGGCGGCGGAGCAGGTGCGCCTCGCCGCCGAGGACGCCTACAAGCGCCTCGTCGCGCCGAGCTGCGAGATCGAAGTGACGATGGACAAGAAGAGCGAGGCGGACCGCGCCGCCGTGGAGGTGTTCGCGGAGAACCTGCGCCACCTCCTCCTTGCCGCGCCGCTCGGCGAGAAGCGCGTCCTCGCGATTGACCCCGGCATCCGCACGGGGTGCAAGGTGGCGATGCTTGACGCCACGGGCAAGTTCCTCGTGAACACGGTGATCTACCCGATGCAGCGGACGGCGGAGGCGCAGGAGACGATCGCGAAGATCGTGGAGCGCTTCAAGCCGGAGGCGGTTGCGGTGGGGAACGGGACGGCCGGGCGCGAGACGGAGGCGTTCGTGAGGAGCGTCCTGAGGGCGCTCAAGGCGGACGTGATGGTGGTGTCGGTCTCCGAGGCGGGGGCGTCGGTCTACTCCGCCAGCGAGGCGGCGCGCGACGAGTTCCCAGACCTGGACCTCACGGTGCGCGGCGCGATCTCGATAGGCCGCCGTCTTCAGGATCCGCTCGCGGAGCTTGTGAAGATCGACCCCAAGGCGATAGGCGTGGGGCAGTATCAGCACGACGTCCACCAGACGCTTCTCGGCGACAAGCTGGACGAGGTGGTGGTGTCGTGCGTGAACAAGGTGGGAGTGGAGCTGAACACGGCGTCGGCGTCGCTTCTTACGCGCGTCTCGGGGATTGGCGCGTCTCTCGCGAAGCGCATTGTGGCGTGGCGCGACGAGAACGGCGCGTTCAAGAGCCGAGACGACCTCAGGAAGGTCTCTGGGCTGGGGCCGAAGGCGTTCGAGCAGTCGGCGGGGTTCCTGAGGATACGGGGGGCGGCGAACCCGCTCGACGCCTCGGCCGTCCATCCGGAGCGCTATGCGCTCGTGGAGAGGATGGCGGCGGACATGGGCGTGGCCGTGAGCGACCTCGTGGGCAACGCCGAGCTGGTGGGGCGCATCGACGTGAAGCGCTACATCTCCGGCGACGTGGGCGAGCCCACTCTCAAGGACATCTTAGACGAGCTTCTCAAGCCTGGGCGCGATCCGCGGGCCGTGTTCGAGAAGCCGGCCTTCCGCGACGACGTCACGACCATCGACGACGTGCGCGAGGGCATGACGCTCGAGGGCGTCGTCACCAACGTGACGGCGTTCGGGGCGTTCGTGGACATCGGCATCCACCAGGACGGGCTTGTGCACGTCTCGGAGATAGCTGACCGCTTCGTGCGCGATCCGGCTGAGGTCGTGAAGGCGGGGGACCGTATCAAGGTGCGCGTGATAGGCGTTGACAAGGCGCGCAACCGCGTGTCGCTCTCCGCGCGCACGCAGCCGCGCACGGCGGCTGGCGCGTCGCGTCCGCACGACCAGCATCAGGGCGGCCCGCGCCGCCCGGGCGGTGACCGGGGAGGGCGCCCGCAGCGCGGCGGCTTCTCCTGCAACCCGTTCGCAAATCTCTAGGAAATCTTCAACGTCCGGCACGTGCGGGGATCTGTCATCAACCATCGTCGCGATTTGCACTTGCGCGCGCGCGAGGAAAAGGGTAAAATAGAGGCGTCGTGAAGAAAAAGCTCAAATACAAACGCATCCTTCTGAAGCTCTCCGGAGAGGTTCTCAAGAACCGGGAATCCGGGGACGCCATCGATGCGTCGCGCCTTGCGTTCATGGCGGAGCGCGTGAAGAAGATACACGCGCTGGGCGTGCAGGTGGGCATCGTCCTCGGCGGCGGCAACATCTTCCGCGGGCTCTCCGGCTCGCAGAACGGCGTGAACCGCGTGGTGGGCGACTCCATGGGCATGCTCGCGACGATCATCAACGGCCTCGCGATGATGAACGCGCTGGAGCAGATCGGCGTGCCGACGCGAGTGATGACCGCCATCGAGATGCCGAAGCTCGCGGAGCCGTTCATCCAGCGCAAGGCCCTGAGGCATCTTGAGAAGGGCCGCGTCTGCATCTTCGCGGGCGGCACCGGCAATCCGTATTTCTCCACCGACTCCGCCGCGGCCCTGCGCGCGAGCGAGATAGGCGCGGACGCTCTTCTCAAGGCCACCAAGGTCGACGGCATCTACACCGCCGACCCCATGAAGGACCCCAAGGCCAGGCGCTATGGATCGCTCAAGTACGAGACGGCGCTCGAGAAGCGCCTCAAGGTGATGGACTCGGCGGCGTTCGCGCTTTGCATGGACAACAACATCCCGATCGTGGTGTTCGACTTCTTCGACGGCGACGCCCTGGAGCGCGTCGTGAAGGGCGAGGCCGTGGGGACGCTGGTGAGCGAGAAGGGCTGAGGAGAATTGAGAATTGAGAATTTGGCGGATGTCGGCAGTTGGATGTCGAATGTCCAGAACGATTCAAGAAAGGTAAAGAAATGGAAACAGTAAATGAAGTTCTAAATGACACGACGGCGAAGATCGCCAAGTCGTTCGACGCTTTGAAGGCCCAGTTCGCCGGCCTCCGCACGGGCAAGGCGTCCACTGCGATGGTGGACGGCATACAGGCCGAGGCGTGGGGGTCCAAGCAGCCTCTCAAGAACATCGC
>CAMOHV010000096.1 GCA_946615275.1 uncultured Verrucomicrobiota bacterium
TACATGCCGTTCAAGACCGCGACGAATGCCGTGTTCTTCGTGTTGCCGTCCTATTCGGAGGGGCAGGAGACGCTGCCGGATCTTGGCGCGGTCAACTGCGCGAACGCGCAGGCGGCGATCGACAGCGGCTGCAGGGTGTACGTCGAGAATTCGCTTTCAGTCAGTGCCGAGGCCAGGAAGCTGCTGTCCGTTGAGCTGCTCGGGACGCGGCGCATGCCCTTCGACCTCGAATACGTCGAATGGAACGGCGACGTGCTTCAGGCGCGTCGGTCGAGCTATCTTCCGGCGCTGCCGAGGTTCGCGTCGCAGAGATCGCCGGCGCGCAGCTTCGTCGACGTTTCGGACTGCCTTGGCGTGCATGGAGTGCGCAAGCCCGGCAGGCATCGCCTGCCCCTCTTGGTGGAGTCGCAGAAGGGCAGGATGTTCACAGCGCTGACGTCCCTCTCCAGATACGACGTGAAGTTCATGCGTCCGTATTCCGGATGGAAGGCGTTCTACGCCGACTTTCTCTTCCGCATCGCCAAGGCCGACAAGTCCCGCGCCGAACGCGCTTTCACATCCGTCTACCGCGACTTCATGCGTCCGTCCGGCGGCGAAGACCCCAAGGCTCTTGTGCAGAAGGCCGTGGAATGGCATCTGAAAAGCGGAATCCTCCGTGCGCCGGGCGGCACGAACGGGATGTACGAGGCCGTGCTTTCGGACACCCTCGGGTTCCGCACGGGGCTGCGCGGCGACTGCCATTTCATCACGGCGTCGCTCTTCACGGCGGCGGGCAGGAAGTATGGCAGAGCCGATTGGACCGAGATCGGGAAGAGCCTCGCCGACTTCGCCCTTCGCCGCGGCATGCAGACGAAGGACGGTTTCATCCGCTGGTTCGACAAGGAGACGCCCGGATACGCAGGGCATACCGTCTATTCCTCCGACATGGGACGCTCCTCGCTTGCGCTCTTCAACCTCTACAAGACCACGCGGGAGCCACGCTACCTCGACGCCGCCCGCAAGGCCGGGGACGCATTCCTCATGTGGATGGACGGGCGCGGACTCAATTCAGGGCATTTCGACAAGGTGGATGACGGCGGATGGAAGGGCAAGAGGACAAACAACAACCCGGTGTTCTACGGGGAGATGGTTCCGTTCCTACTCCAGCTCGGAAAGGAGCTTGGCGAACGAAAGTATTCTGATGCTGCGCTTCTGACCGTCGAGAAGATAATGGAAAAGTTTCCGGACGTCACGCCGTTTGGATATTCCGACAACTTCACGTACTGCCGCCTGCTCCTGATGCTCGCATGCGCGCAGCGCGACGGCGAAAAGGACCATTCAGTGGCGATCAACCATGTGCTGGACTTCTTCGCGCGCCACGCCAGGCCATGTGGCGGCATCGAGGAGGCCCCGATAAGGCTTCTGGACGACGACGAGGCGAGCGTCGGCTTCGGCGACGGCAGCGACCACATCGCCGACCTCCTGTACTGCAACAACATACTCTTCAACGCGCTTTCGGTCGTGATGAAGCTGCCGCCCGAGCGGAGCGCAGGTGTGGATGCGGGGAAGGCGCGTAGGCTCTATGCCGGCCTGCGCGGGTTCCTGATGAAGACGCAGATATCCTCCGACGACCCGAAGTTCGACGGCGCCTGGATGCGCGCGTACGACATGGACATCGACGAATACTACGGCCTCGACAAGGACAAGGGCTGGGGCGCGTACTGCATCGAGACAGGCTGGATGACGGGCTACATTCCGCTTGTGTTCATGTACGAGGACGAACCGGGATCGTATTTCTTCACTGGCGCCGCCGCGCACCCGCCCCGGCAAGAGACCTCGCGGACGTCCAGCGCCTTGCGGTCCGCCGGGGATGGCCTGGACGAGATACGAGCCCGCTGCGAGCGGGAGCTCATCGGCGAGGTCGCCCCGTTCTGGCTGAAGCACTCCGTGGACGAGCGCGACGGCGGATTCATTACATGCCTCGACCGGAACGGCGCGCCCTACGACACGTTCAAGCACCTCTGGATGCAGTGGCGCGAGGTCTACATGTTCGCCGCGCTCTGGAACGCCAGGTACCACGACCCTGCGTATCTGAAAGTGGCCGAGGACGGATTCCGCACGCTGTTCGCGAAGGCGCGCAGGGAAGACGGCTCCTACCACTACCTGATGACGCGGGACTGGCGGGTCATCTCCGATGCCGACGGCGGGCAGGAGGTGTTCACCGAGAGCTTCGCCGCCGTGGCGGCGGCGGAGCTGTACCGCGCCACGAAGAAGCCGGAATACCGCGACGAGGCCTTTTCGGCATACGGCATCTACCGGCGCAACACGGCCGCCGGCTCCGGGAAATATGCCCTGCTCGCCTATCCGATGATCGAGCTGAATGTGCTCCAGGTCCTGCATGGGGCGTTCGGCGGACGCGACGCTGACATCGACAGGTGCATACGCGAGATACGCCGCTTCGCGCATCCCGAGACAGGCGTCATGTACGAGCGCGCGCCCAAGGCGGGCGGCTTCGAGCTTGACACCCAGTTCGGGCGCTTCGTCAATCCCGGGCACGCGCTTGAGGGGCTTTCCTTCATCATGCGGCGGCTCATGGAAAAGCCCGATCCCGAGCTGCTGGCGTGGACTCTCAAGGAGACGAAGATCATGGGGGAGTTCGGCTGGGACTCGATTGAAGGCGGAATATGGTATTTCCGGGATGGCCTTGGAAAGCCGATGTCCCGCCACGAGTATTTCCTCAAGGCGTGGTGGCCGCAGACGGAGGCGGCGAACGCGATGTTCATGGCGTACGCGCTTTCGGGGGAACGGCACTTCCTGGATTTCTACAGGAAGATAGATCGGTTCGCGCACGAGCGGCTGCGCGATCCGCAGGACGGCGAATGGTTCGCGTACGCGCCGGTTGGAGGCAGGGCGTTCCACGACTACAAGGGCAGCCGATTCAAGGGATGCTTCCACATCCCGCGCCATCTTCTCACGGTGATTCAAGTTGTAGACCAGCGAAGGCTGGAGCAGGAAAGGAACACGGATAAATGAAAAAGGTAATTCCGGCAATCATGGCTGCGATGTGCGCGGGAATCGCGTGCGCGGCGCAGACGCCGGCGTTCAAGGTCCCCGAGCGGTTCAAGGGCCATCCGCTATTCACAACGCGGCACTGCAGCGTCAACTTCGGGTTCCTGGCCAGGAGGGGATACTTCTCCCGCCCCGAGATATTCGCGCAGGCGGCGCGCATCAAGGCGGCGGGGGCGAACTGGGTCACGCTCAACACGCACTTCTGCCAGGAGAAGTTCTACAGCACCAAGATGTTCCTCGACTTCGACTGGTCCAGCGGCGAGGTGGAGCTGGAGGCGATGATCAAGGAGCTGCACCGCCAGGGCCTGCACATCCTCCTCAAGCCGTGCCTCACCACGCTCGACTCCAGCTGGATGGGGCATGTCCGCTTCCCCGAGAAGCATGAAGAGCAGATACAGGGGGTGCGCAACACCTACTGGACGGATTGGTTCAATTCGCTCAGGGAGTGCCTTGCGTACTTCGGGCAGATCGCCGAGCGCAACGGCGTGGAGGCGATGATGATCGGCGCCGAGTATTCGGGCGCGCTTGGCCAGGACGACGAGTGGCGCAGGACGGCCGAGCACGTGCGCAAGGTGTTCTCGGGGCCGATCACCTACGAGTTCACGCCGACCGACGCGAAGCGTTTCGGCCTCGCGTGGTTCGAGGTGCTCGACTTCCTCGCCTACAGCACGTATCCGCCCGGCGTCAGGAAGGTCCGCACTCGAAAGGAGTGGGCTCAGATGGAGCCGGTGAAGATCGAGGAGATGATGGAGGCGCTCGCGCCGGTGCGCGAGGAGGTGGCGGCGCTCTCCGGGCGCTTCGGCGGCAAGCCGATCGTGTTCACCGAGATAGGCACGCGTTCGTGCCGCGGCTGCGTGAACGAGCCGTGGGAGTTCCTCAACCTTTCGCCGTGGGACGGAGAGGAGCAGGCGAACTACATGGAGGCGGTGTTCCGGACGATGTCGGGGCTGCCGTGCTGGCTTGGGCTGTCGTGGTGGAAGTGGGATGAGACGCAGAGGAATCGTCCGCATTTCCACGTGGATCCGCTCAAGGACCGCGGCTTCACCATCGACGGCAAGCCCGCGTCCGCCGTCCTGAAGCGCTGGGCCGAGAAGGGGCTGTGATGTGGAGGTGTCGCGCGATGTCCGAGTATCTTGAGAGCATAGCCGCGCTGCTGCGGCGGATAGAGCAAGAGGAGACTGACGCGATGGGGCGGGCCTCGGGCCTGGTGGCGGACGTCATCTGCCGCGACGGGCTTGTGCACGTGTTCGGTTGCGGGCATTCGCACCTCGCCGCGCTCGACGCGTTCTACCGCGCGGGCGGGCTCGCCTGCGTCTCGCCGGTGCTGGACGTAGACCTCATGCTGCACGACGGCGCGGCGAAGTCGAGCCGGATGGAGAAGATGTCCGGTATCGCCGCCGAGGTCTACCGTCGCCATGCGGTGAAGGAAGAAGACCTTTTCGTGGTCATCTCCGCGAGCGGGAAGAACGCCGCGCCGGTGGAGATGCTCCGCGCGGCGAAGGCGGCGGGCGTCAAGACGGTCGCGGTTTCGTCATCCGCATACAAGGCGCACGGCGCGGTGATGCTGGACGAGGCCGACGTCGCCATCGACTGCAAAGTGCCGTACGGCGACGCCGTGATTGACGTGGGCGGGGCTAAGATGGGCGGGCTCTCAACGTATGCGTCGCTCTTCATATTGAACTCCATCCTAATCGAGGGCGCGAGGAAGGCCGAGGCGCGCGGCGTCAAGCCGCCGATATACGTGAGCGGGAACGTCGAGGGCGGCGCGGCGCGGAACGTCGCCCTGGAGGAGAGGTATCTCGGGAGGGTGAAGCATCTATGAGCGGGATTGCGGTCATTGGTCTTGTCGGGAGGTCGATGTTCTTCTGCGTGCCTCGGTTCCATTCCGGCGGGGAGACGGTGCACGCGACAGATTTCTACGAGGAATGGGGCGGGAAGGGCTTCAACCAGGCCGTTGCGGCGGCAAGGCAAGGGGCGCGAGTATCGTTTCTCGGCAAGGTCGGCAATGAGGCAGACTCACGTGCTGTGAGCGCCTTCTGCGAGAGGGAGGGCATTGCGCCCGTTGTCTACTATTCCGATCCGTCTGACTGGCCTACGGCGTGCGCGGCGATTCTGACGGACGGCACGGGCGAGACGCGCGTGACGGTGGCGCGCGGCAGCGAACTGGATGAGGCGGACGTTGACTTCGGGTTCAAGGACGAGGTTGCCGCCGCCGACGTGCTTCTTCTGAACAATGAGGTTCCAGAGGAAGTGAACCTTCGTGCATCGGAAATCGCCGAAGCGAACGGGGTGAGGATAATATTCAATCCGGCGCCGTCTCGTCCGGTGCCGGAAGCGCTGAAGAGGCGCGTGTCTCTATGGACGCCGAACGGGTTCGAGGAGCCGTCCATTGGCGACGTGGAAGGCGAAGTCGTCACCACGCTCGGCGCGGGAGGTTGCCGCATCCGCTCCACTGGCGAAGTCATCCCGGCGCCAGTTGCGAAGGCGGTCGATTCCACGGGCGCGGGCGACACGTTCAACGGCGTCCTTGCCGTGCGGCTCGCGGAGGGTGCGTCGCTCGCAGAGGCCTGTGCGGCGGCGAACGAAGCGGCTGCGAAATCTGTGACGATCCGCTACGTGCTGCCGTCCATACCCCACAGGATTTCAAATCAAACGGAGAATAGAAAATGCTGAACGACTACGGATACATCGACAAGGCGATCGCCAACATCAAGGCGGTCGCGGAGATGCAGGAGGCCAACATCAAGGCCGCCGCGAAGCTGATGGCGGACGCCATCGCCGAC
>CAMOHV010000097.1 GCA_946615275.1 uncultured Verrucomicrobiota bacterium
AAATGAGATTTTAATGCGGACGAAATCGCAGGCGATGAAATGGCAAATACGCATTGACTTTGGCGGGGGGGAATTGGTAGAATAATCGCCATGGAAAGATGCACCTTCTTTTTTCTCTTCTCAATTATCGTTGCAACGTCAACCACCGTGGCGCCTGATGCCGTGGCGTCAGCCGCAGCCATGGACTCCGGCATGAACGCCGCGGGGCCGCGCGGGGCGTTCCCGCTTCTGTGCACGCCGTGGACGGCAGACGCCGAGCTCGACGTGCCGGTGCTCGTGGCGGAGGCCGAGTTCGTCGACCGGTGCGGCGCGTCGGGCGTCGTCTGGCCCACGGCGGGAGAGGTGCTGGGGAACCTTTCGGACGATGAATACAGGGCTGGGCTGGAGGCGCTTGCCGCGCGTGCGGCGAAGCCGGACTTCGCCGCGACGCTCACGGCGATCTGCCCCGGGGCGACGAGCGCGGACGCCGTCAGGCGCGGCGCGTTCGTGGAGGGCCTGGCGAAGCGAACTGGGGCGAAGATGTCGATTCTGGCGCGTCCGCCCGACGATGCAAGGACGCAGGCCGACATCGAGGCCCACTACCGCGCGTTCGCAGCCGCGGTCTCGTGCCCGGTCATCATCCAGACCTACAATGGCAAGAGTCCGCAGCCGGACGTGGAGCTCCTCGAAAAGCTCGCCAGGGAATTCCCGAAGGTGTACGGATGGGTGAAGGAGGAGTCTCCGGGGAACAAGGTGAATGCGCGCCTTGCGCGCCTCGCGGCGTCGCCCGCCATCAAGACGGTGTTCAGCGGCTGGGGGGCGAAGGGGCTTCTCCACCAGGGGCCGCGCCTCGGGGCGCGGGGCGTCATCACCCAGCGTCCGGCGTACGCCGACCTTCTGGCGTACATCATGCGCAGGATCGATGCAGGCGCCGACTCATCCGACCCGTCTCTGGCCCGGGCGTACGCCGACTATCTGCTCATGATCAACCTCGGCGACGTCTTCGCCGATTCGGGCGACGCCATGCGCGGCCCCCATCTCTACGCCCTTGAGAGGCGCGGCGTGTTCAAGAACCGCCTCACGCGCATAAAGGCGCCGAAGAACGACCCCGCCGGGCGCAAGTGGATCATGAGGGACGTCAAGCTGACGTCCGCCGAGATGGCCGAGATCGACGCACGCCTTGCGCGCCTGGCCCAATACGCGCCCAAGGACGGGAGGGGGGCGCCCCGCGTGGACGAGGCCCTTGCCGCGGCCTGCGCCGGGCCGAAGTGGCGTCCGACCAAGAACAAGAAGGTGCGGGCCGTCCTATGGGGGGTGGTGCACAACCACGCGCGCGGGAAGTTCGACGCGATGATCCGCCTCAAGAACGACTACGAGATAGTGGGCTGGGTGGACGACACGGCCTCCACCGCGATGCGCATGGTGGATCCGAACCCCGCATACTGCAAGCGGTATCCAAAGCTGACCCCTGCGCAGGTCTTCGACGAGGTGAAGCCCGACGTGATCGTGATCGAGGTCTCCAACTCGGAGCTGGTGGGCGTGGCGCGGCAGTGCGCCGAACGCGGCTACCCAATGCACATGGACAAGCCCCTCGGCACGTCCCTCGCCGCGTTCAAGGAGGTGAGCGACATCTGCCGCGCGCGCGGCATACCGCTCCAGACAGGCTACATGTTCCGCGCCAACAAGGCCATACAGTTCGCTGTGGAGGCGGCGCGCGGCGGGCTTCTCGGCGAGGTGTTCGCGATCGACGCCGACCTCAACCACTCCTACGGCGGAAAGAGATACCCCGAATATTCGTCCGCCTACCCCGCAGGGACGGTGTATCTTCTCGCCTGCCATGTGATAGAGTACGCGCTGCCGATGATGAAGGACGAGATGCCGATCGCCTGCCGGTCGATAGTGAAGGAGGCTCCCGGCAGCCCCGTCGGCACGCCGAACAACACGCTCACGATCATTGAGTGGCCGCGCGCTACGTGCACGATCCGCGTGTGCAGCAAGGGGACGCAGCCCCGGCGGCATCTGCGCATCGACGGTACCGACGGCACGCTCGAGATCGAGCCCATCGAGGATTTCACGAAGGTGAAGCACGACACCGGCGGCGTCGCCGCCGTGAAGGACGACAAGAACATCCGCGTGAAGCTCTTCCTCAAGGTCGACAAGCCCGGCTACAAGAAGGGCATGAACGTGATAGACTTCGGCGTGTTCGAGGACCGCTACGAGGGGCAACTCGAGGAGCTGGCGAAGATCGTGCGCGGGGAGATCCCCAACCCCGTTGCGCTCTACGACCACGACCTGCGCGTCCATAAGGTTTCGCTCCAGGCCTGCAACCTGCCCGTGGAGTGAGCGTCGGGAATCGACGGACATGGAAGACCTTTGCGGACAGCATGTCGCCGGGCACCTCGTCGTGCGGCTCCTTGGAAGGGGCGGCATGGCGGAGGTGTACGAAGTCGAGCACGAGCGGCTCGGCGTACGCCGCGCCATGAAGGTGTTCACGGCCGACGGAGAGCAGTCCGGGCTTCTGCAAAAGCGCTTCCTCGCCGAGGGGCGGCTCCTGGCGCGGCTCGACCATCCGCGTCTCGTGAAGGTGCATGACTGCGGCGTGGACGAGGCCACGGGGCGTCCGTACCTTACGATGGACCTCGTCCTGGGGACGGACGGCGAACCGCACACATTGGCCTCGCTCCACAAGGAGCGCCAGATCACCGAGGAGAGTCTTCTCGGCTGGTACGCGGACATGTCCGACGCCCTCGCCTACATCCATTCTGCCGGGGTCGTCCACAGGGACGTCAAGCCGTCGAACATCCTCGTCTCCGCAGACGGCCATGCCGTGCTGGCGGACTTCGGCGTCTCGCGCATAAGCGACAAGGGTCTCAGGGCGGAGCTCTCCATCGACGCCACGATGGCCACGGACGCCACGACCCTCTCGCGCATCGTATTCGGCACGGCCAACTATCTAGCCCCCGAGGTCCGCCGCGGCGACGTCGCCACGGCCGCGGCCGACGTCTATTCCCTCGGCGTGACGTTCTTCCGCCTGCTGACGGGCGTCTGGTACGAGCCCGATTCGAATGCTCTTGACCTGCTGGACAGCTTCGACCCCGCCTGGCGCAGAGTATTCGCCGCCTTGCTGGCCGACGCGCCGTCGGAGCGGTCGCTGCCGCCCATCCGGAATGCGCCGCGCCGGAAGTGGGCCTGGGCTCTTGCCGCGCTGGCGGCGGTCCTGGCTCTGGCCCTTGCCGCCTGGATCGGGCTTGGCTCCGCGAAGAAGCCTTCGGCTCCCGTTGACGATCGTTCCGTTGACGATATCTTCTTCGTCCCGAAATGAGCCGTAGGCGTATGCCGTCTTGCTGGCCGATTCGCCGTTTGTCCTATCGTTTCCGCCTCTGCGGTCAGATGCGCCTCGTGGCGTTTTGTGGTTGCGTAGTCGCGCAAGCCATACTATAATGTTTCCGTCTTTGAGAAAAATGACTAGAATTTTGATGTGGAGGTGTCCTTTTTCCCCGAAGCTTCCGTATATAGCGACATACGGGGGCGGTGGTCGCCTCCCAAAAGACGAAAGGAAGAAAGTATGAAGAAGTTTGAAATGATGGCAATCGCGGCCCTCGCGGCTTTCACGGCGGCGGCGATGCCCTCTGAGACGGAGCTGGAAAAGGCCAACAAGGACGTGCAGACCGCACTCAAAACGCACATCGCCGCCTGGCAGAAGGGCGACATCGGCAACGACGACCTCGCGGTGCTCATGCTCCGCAACGCCGACAAATTCAAGGACGAGGCGCGCCGCTACGCCTGCCTCCAGGCCGCGTTCGCGGCGGCGGCCCGCGCCGATGACGCCGCCCTCGCCGCGAAGGCGTTGGAGCGGATCTGCGCCGAAATCAAGCACTTCTGGGTGCCGATGGAGGAGAAGGTGATCGACAAGGCGCTCGCGAAGGTCGAGAAGGGCAAGGCGGACAAATTCCGCGCGAAACTGGACCTCGAGCGGGCCAAGATCGTCATCATGTCAAAATCGGTCAAGGACTCGGACGCGCGTGTGATCGCGAAGATGAGGAGGATCATGATTCCATCCGCGTCGATCAAGCCACCGGCCACGCTTGCGGACGCGGTGGACTTTCTGCGGCGGGCGAGCGTCGACCACGATGCCCCTGGTGCAAAGAGCAAAGGCGTGAACTTTCTCCTGAGCCTCGATAGGCATGCGTCCGGCGCCCCGGCGATGCCGAGGCTCGCCGCGAACAACATCAGGCTCTTCGACATGCTCAAGCTCGTCGTGGACGTCGTCGGCTACGACTTCAAGGTTGCGAGCGGGATTGTGGTGATCTTCAAGAAGGAGGACGCCCCTACATCGCCTTCGATTGGCAAGATGAAGCAGATCATACTTCCATCTATCTCCTTCAAGCCGCCGGCGACGCTTGCGGACGCGGTCGATCTTCTGGGGAGGATGAGCGTGGAACACGACCCGGCGGCCAAGGGCAAGGGCGTGAGCTTCCGGCTGAACGTGCCGAAGGGCGAGAAGCCGCCGGCCATGCCCGTCATCAACGCCAGGAATCTCAAGCTCTACGACGCCATCGACCTCTGCTGCAAAGTGACCGGCTACGACTTCCGGGAAAAGGGCGATGTGGTGGAGATATTCAGGAAGAAGTGATTAGTGATTAGTGGTTAGTGGTTAGTTTCTGGTTTCTGGTTTCTAGTTTCTGGCTATAGGCAAGGAGGGGGATTGGAGCACGAGCGAGGAAACAGCTGGAGCTATCCTGAGACGTCGGTGACGCTCTTGAAGACGCTCCGAGAGGCCCGGAGCGGCGTCGATGACGCCGCCTGGGCCCGCTTCGTCGACATATACGGGCCCGTGGTACACCACCTTGTGCGCCTTCTCTCGCCGGGCATCTCCGACGCCGACACGGACGACGCCGTGCAGGATGTGTTCGTGAAGCTCGTGAACGTCTTGCGCTCCGGCGCATATGACCCCGCGAAGAGCAGGTTCCGCACGTATCTCTCCGCGCTTGCCCGCCGGCTCCTCATCGACCGCTACCGCGCGGCGGCGGCGCGGCGGGCCGATCGGCAGGGGGGGCTGGAGGCTGCGGAGCATATCGCCGTGGACGACGATCCCGGCGAGTGGATGGACGCGAAATGGCGCGTCGCCTGCCGGATCGCCGCCGAGCGCCGCGTGATGGAGGAGTCGGCCATCTCGGAGCAGAGCCGCGAGGTGTGGCGGCTCTTGTCCTGTGAAGGGCTGTCCGTGAAGGATGCGGCGAAGCGGCTTGGAATCCCATCCAACACCGTGAGCAAGGTCAAATGCCGCGTCGAGGTTCAGATCGCCTCCGTCTTTGCGATGTATGAGTGATCGGGAGCTGATGGGGGGCATAAAATTGTCTGTGTGCTTTCCGCGGTATTTTGATATAATAGAGGCGCCTGGGCGGAATGGGGAGTTGCCTCTTCGCCGGCGTAATAAAAAGGAAAACAAGATGCAACATTCAATTCTCTGCGACAGAAGGTCGTTCATTGCGGGCGCGCTCTCCGCGCCTTTCCTCGGCTGCTGCTGCGGCCGCAACAAGCCGCCGCGCCGCGTGCCGGCCAACCAGAAGGTCAATGTGGGCATAATCGGATGCGGCGTGATCGCGAAGGGCACGAACGTTCCGGGATTCCTTAAGGATCCACGCTGCCGCGTCACCGTGGTGTGCGACATGGTGAAGGTTGCGCCTGGATACTTCTACGGCGCGAAGCCGAAGGGCGCCGCGAAGTCTGATCTCTTCGAGGGCGACATCAAGTACGACTCCAAGGTGCCGCGCGACGTCTGCGGCTCGACGATCGTCAAGAACCAGGTCGACGCCCACTACGGCGACAAGGCCTGCC
>CAMOHV010000098.1 GCA_946615275.1 uncultured Verrucomicrobiota bacterium
GTGAGCACCTCGACCGGCACCGTGGCGTAAACCTCCGCAAGGACCGCCGTGCGGTTCTCCCGCGTCGCGCCCACCACAGCCGCCTTGTTGGCGGCATAGAAGGCTGCGGCCTTCTGGTCCTTAGATCCAGGCATGGCCGATATGGCCTGGTTGACCTGTCCCAGAAAGGCCAGTTGGTCGGCTGCCGACAACTGTCCTATCGTCTGCTGCAGCAATGCAGGGTTCTGCGCGCAAGCACCAACCTTGCCCTGCCATTCACTGCGGGCCATCTCGGCTCCAGCGGTGAACACGGCTGCGGCCAATGCCGCCATCGCGATCATCTTCTTCATTTTTACCTCCATTTGATTTTAGATCCTTTGCTTGCTGTTATCTCAATACCAGGACATCGGCACCCACACGACATCTCCGGCCTTGAGTATCATATCCTTGTCAGGACGGCCCTTCTCGCCCATCTCGATCAAATCCACGTAGGTGACGGTCTGCTTCCCGTCCTTGTCGCAGCGAGTCACCTTCACGCCGCGCTTGTCGGCGATCGCCGTAACACCTCCCGCAAGCTGCAGCGCGCGCGTCACGCGGAGGTCCATCGTGGACGGCACATCCACCGGCCCCGGCCTCGCCACCTCTCCAAGCACCGTCACCGTCCCCCACGGCGAGACCATGTTGGCGCCGGCCTGGTAGATGAACGTGGCGTTCACCCTCGGCTCGAGGAAATACTCCTTGTACGCCTCCGCGACTTTCTGCTGAAGCTCCACGAGCGTTAGCCCGTTGACCTTGATCTGGCCGACGAGCTCCATCGTGATGTAGCCCTCGGCGTCCACAAAGTACTGCTTAGCCGACTGCCCAGGCTGCCCCGCCGCCGTCACCGATATGCCGAGCGCAACGCCTGGCCGGACCTTGGGGCCGTCGAAATACGTCGCGATCACCTCCGTGTCGACGGCGTTCTTGCGATCATCACTGAATATGAAATCAGCAACGGTGCCACACCCTCCTGCAAGAAGGGCTAGCAACGCGAATGACGCGACTCTGGCTTTTCTAATCATTTATCTTCGTCTCGACGACCGCACACTGCGCCGTCACGCTTCTTATTTTACGCTTTCCCTTGCCCGTTGGCAACCCCTAAAACGGAAATAATTTTTCATTGGAATCTGAACCAGGCCATGCGGTGGTCGCTGAGAGGGATTTCTGGCGATGCAACGCGGAGCGTGCAGGCCTTGAATCCACGGTAGTACACAAAGTCGAGAGTGCAGTCGGGATTGCGCCGCGAGCCGGGATGCGTGACCCGATCCTCGGCGGCGACGCCCTCCCATCCGTCGCGGAAGCCACCGTCAAGCAGGATCGCGTGGGTCCTCTCTCCGCCGTAGCGCTCCGCCCTGGGGTCCGAGTTGAAGTCCCCGCCCACGAGGACGCGCTTCACGGGGCGCCCGTCCGGCGCCTTCATCCTCTTCGCCGCCTCGACGAGCTGCTCGGCGCACACCTCTCGCTTCTCGATGTTCGCGTTGCGGATCTCCGCCGTGGTGGCGCCGTAGTCGCTCTTGAGATGCACGCAGAAGCAGGCGATCACGCCGTCCGCCCCTCCGTCGAGGATCGCGTACGCATAGCCTCTCGGCGGGAATATCTTCCTCGGGCGCTTCCAGTAGGAGAACCCGGCGTCGAGCACGGGCAGAGTCGAGGCGATCCCGCACTGCTGCCATCCGAGGCGGTTGTCGCGCTCGCGGAACCACGAGACCGACGCCATCCCCAGATTCGGCCACTTCACCGCATGCACGAGGTTGGAGAACTCGACGCCGTCGCGCAGCTCCTGGAAGAACAGCACCACCCCGTCCCCATCGCGCGCGTTCGCCTTGAGGCCGTCGAATATGTGCTCGGCCGCGTCCGCCTCGTTGGCGGCCTCCACGCGCGGCGAGGCCCTGTGCTCCGCGCGTCCGCTCGGATACCACTTCAGGTTCCATGTGCCGCAGAGGACGGCGCAGAGGGAGAGTATGGCGGAGAGCAGCATGCCCTGCACCTTACAGCGCGCCGAGCGCGTCGATCATTATGCGCCGCGCGTTCTCGTCGCGGAGCTTGGCGGAGTCGGAGCCGAGCACAACCACCACCGCGCGCTTGCCGTCGCGCGTGCCGGTGAGCACGACCGAGCTGCCGCCGGCGTCGATGTAGCCGGTCTTGAGCCCGTCGATGGCCTCCTTGCCGTCGGGGTTGAACACCTTGAGCTTGTCCTTCACCATCACGTTGTTGTGGTTGACGAACTTGCGCTGCTCCTGCTGCTTGGCCTTGTTGAGGCCGGTGATCGGGCGCGTGCCGTCGTACGTCGCGGGCCACACCTTCACGGACGTGTACTTGAGGATGCGCGGGTGCTTGAGGATCGCGAGCGCGAGCTTCACCAGGTCCTCGCAGGTGCTCACGTTGAAGTCCTTGGAGCCGTTCTTGCGCTTGGGCGGGAGGCCGTTGGGGTTGAAGTACACCGTGGATGTCATCCCAAGCTGCGCCGCGCGCGCGTTCATGCGCGCCACGAACCCCTCCAGCGACCCGGCGGAGTTGACTCCCAGCATGATGGCCGCGTCGTTCGCGCTCTGCACCATCAGCGCGTAGAGGAGCGACTCCACGGTCATCGTCTCGCCGGGCCTCACGCCCACCCAGCTGGGCTCGGCCTTGTTGACATCGGCCGTGGCCTCCACCACGGTGTCGAAGCCGTACTTCCCGGCGGCGATGTCCTCGAGGACTATGAGGGCCGTCATGAGCTTGGTGACGCTGGCGGGGCGGGCCTTGGCGTCCGCGCGGTCGCGGAAGATCACGCGGCCCGTCTGCGCGTCCACGGCGATCGCGCCCACGTACGGATCCCTCCGCCACGGATTGGCGTGCTTGGCCGGCGCCACCACGGTGCGCTTCACCATCTGCGGCCTCTGCGCCGGCCTCCTGGATGTCTGCACGCCTGCGGACGCCCCGGAAACGCGCCCGCGCGCCGGCGTGAACACCTTGGCCTCGCCGGCGAGCGCCGCCGCGGCCATGATCAGGATCGCTGCTCTTTTCATCTGTCTCCTTTCGTGATCTTGCATCAGGCGAACTTCACCTCGAGCGTCGAAGCGTGCGAGGGCCCCAGGTCGAACTTCTGCCGCGCCGTCCTGCCGTTGGACGTGGCGACGATCTCGTACGAGCCGTTGAAGCCGCGGAACGCGAAGCACCCGGGGACGTCCCTCGTGAAGTCCGTGCGCCACTCCTTTCCGAAGAGATCCTTCACGACTTGGTAGGAGGGCTTGGGGGTGAGGTCGAACCGGCAGAGCCCGCCATAGTAGGCGTTCTCCCCCTTCGAGAAGTCCCCGGCCTCGGAGAATGCCGCGTAGCCGTCGGGCAGGTTCCAGTAGATGATCGCCTCCATGGCGCGATGCGAGAACCAGATGCGGTAGAGCTCGCGCAGTATCTCGGCCTGCACCTCCTCGTCGCCGGGGTCGTTGGAGTAGGCGGGGATGGTGATCTCGGTGATCTGGATGGGCCGGCCGAGCGCGGCGTACGTGTCCATCACGTCGAAGAGGCGCTGCGGGTCGTAGAACCTGCGCGTGGCGGACACCACGTTCTTCGCCGGGTTGAACATGTGGAACTGCATGCCGATGGAATCGACCCTCGCGCCCTTCAGGATCGCGCGCTCGACCTGCATGTAGTAGGGGCTGCGGCTGCGGTGGAACCAGTTGTCGTCCCAGATGCGGCAGTGCGCCTCGTTGATGACAAGCTTGTTCGCGCCGAAGTACTTCTCGGCCGTCTTGAAGCTCCACTCCACGTAGTCCTCCTCCTGGTAGAAGTTGGACTTGCGCCATTGGGACCCCCACAGCGTCTCGTTCGTGACCTCCCACATCGGGATGCGCGCGGCGTAGCGCTCGGCCAGCTCGCGGAAGCGCTTCTCTAGGAGGTGCTTCTCGAGGTCGATGCTCCCCTTCGCCCACGCCGGCTCGAACGCGGGGTAGTTGAGGCAGTGCGCCTTGGGCTCGATGCCGTGCGCCTCGCACCACTCCACGCAGAGGTCGGGCGGAGGGCGGCGGTAGATCTTCGGGGAGTCCTTGGCGAAGCGCGGCTTGCCCTGCTCCGGCTCGAGGTCGCTCCAGTAGAACGGGCAGGTGGCGAGGTTGAAGGCGCCGGCGAAGAGGTCCTTGTACGCCTCGTTCTTCGCGGGGTCGTCGCCGATCTCGTCGAGCATGAAGAGGTCGGCGCCGTACTTGAAGGCGTGCGCGGTCTGGCGCACCTGCACGTGCACGTTCTCGCAGATCTTGCCGTTGGGGCCGCGGAACGTGACGAGGAGCGGGCTCTTGCGGTTCGCCTCGATGCCGGCCTTGACGCGGGCGTCGGTGTCGGCCGCGCGCAGGCGGAAGAGATCAAGGACGGCGTTCTTGTCGTATTTCATCGCGGCGAGAAGCCGGGGCCCGAAAAGTCCGGCGCCCGCCAGAAGCGCCGACTGCCGGAGAAATGCTCTGCGTGTGTGTCTCATGAAGTGGATTATAGCATAAATTCACTCGCTCGGGCAAAAAAACCGCGACGCCGTCGTCACGCATAGCTGTGCATCCCGGGGAAAAGCCTGGAGAGGTTCACCCACGTGAGCGTAAGGACGATCATCACCGCCCCCGCCACGAGGAACGCCCGCCGCGCCACCGGCGAGAGCCTTCCCTCCACATGGAAGTAGGCCGCGTACACGAGCCAGGTGGCGAGCGACCACATCTCCTTCGGGTCGAACATCCACCAGTTCCCCCAGCACACCTTCCCCCAGGCGCTGCCCAGCACCAGCCCCACAGTCATGAGGAAGAAGCCCGCACCCACGAGGTTCCTCCCCGCCCCAAGCGCGGCGCGCACGAGAAGGACGTACCCCAGCACGTACGCGCCCACGTGCGGGACGAAGAACGGGCTCTGCAGCGCGGGCATGAGATGCTTCACGCGCCCGTCCATGAAGAACGCCACCGGCACGAGGACGAGCGCCTCCAGGAGCGCGTCCTGAAGAAGCGTCCGCTCGCCCCTGCGCGCGGACATCCACGTGAGCGCCGGCATGAACGCCGCCGTGCACATCAGGAACTCGTACATGTTCTGCATCGGCGCGTGGCCAGTCGCCATGGCGCGGTGCACCAGCATCGCGCACGCGCCCGCGAAGACCATGGCGTAGAGCATTGCGATCCATCTGGGATAATGGGGCGCGGAAGGCCGGGGGCCGAGCGTGGTCCGTCCGCGGAAAATGTACATGAGCGCGCCCACGAGAAGCAGAATGCCGCCCGCGAAGACGAACGGGAGCCCGGCGTCCCGCACGCACTGCAGGATCGTGAAGTAGAACGGCCGCCCCGTGTGCGGGTTCGTCATCTCCTGGTAGGAGCTTTGGTATATCCACCAGCCGTCCTTCACGAGCGGATGGTTCACCGAGATGATCTCGCGCGAGATGCCGAAATCCTCGCCCGCCACGCGCACCCGGCTCGTGTACTGGCGCACGGTCCCGGTGTCGGGCCAGCGGTCGATCTCGAATGATTCAAGCGTGAACGCGAGGCGGTTGTCGGGCGTGGACTCCGTCATGCCCATCTCCGCGCAAAGGCGCAGCTGCGCCTCGCCGGGGACGACGCCAAGGTCCTGCAGCACCTCGTTGGCCGTCCATCCGCCCATCACGAGCGCGAGGCCGAGATGCATCAAGAAGGCGGGGCGGTTCCGCCACCCCCGCGCCGCCGCCGCGAAGAGGACTAGCGCCACCGCGCCAACGAAGGCTATGGCGGCGCGCCAGCGCATGAAGTCGAGCGCGCCCGCCGCCCCGCGCAGGGCCAGCGCCACGCTCGCCGCCGCGCC
>CAMOHV010000099.1 GCA_946615275.1 uncultured Verrucomicrobiota bacterium
CGTGAACGCACGGTCGATCTCTCCCTGGATCGCCGCCGTCGCGTCGCCGTCCACCGGATCCACGCGGACGCGCCTCGGCGTTCCGGCCACGTCACCCAGCTTCGTGAACCTGGCCGCGAACCCGCCGCCGTCGCGCATGGCGACGTCTAGGACGTCCGCCGCCGTGACGACACGCTCGTCCTTCGTGCAGTCGTCAAGCTTCCAGACTCCCCACTTGTCGCGCTTCCGCCCGTCGCCGAACGCGAGCATCTTCCACTTCCCGCCGCCGAGGAACGCGAGGTCGATCTTCATCGCGCGCCCCTCGTCGCCGTTCAGCGCGGCCAGGAACCAGGCGTCCCCCGAACGCTTCGCGAACGCGGCGCATCCGCCGATCTCGCTGCCCGGAAGGCAGATGGTCTCGTCGTAGACGGCGGGGATCGTCTTCACGAAGTCCGCCATCGGGCTTTCGAGATACGTGCCCGGCCTGTCGCCGAAGCAGAGGAACGGCGCGGAGAACACGATTCCCTGCGCGAGCTCCCGCGCCCATGTGAAGTGGATGAGCTCCCTCTGCTCGAAGACCATGGGCGTGTAGTCGGCACGGCCCTGCACGAGGCGGCAGAACGGGAGGATGCAGTCGTGCGACCGCGGCAGGACGCGCCCGTAGCGCGTGATGTGCCATTCATGCCCGCGGATGGCCTCGCGCGCGAGCTCGTGCGGCCACGTGCGCTCGCGACCCGTGGGCTTCACCGCGCCGTGGTAATCGACGAAGAGCCCCACTTCCGCGCAGTCCCGGCTGGTCTCCTCGTACCACTGCGTCCAGACGTGGTTCGCGGGCGGCATGAAGTCGATCTTTATGCCCACCGCCCCGCATTCCTTCACGCGCTGGAGATACGGCAGGCGCGTCTCGGGCGTGGGCACCTCATTTGAATGCACCCAGACCGCCGTCTTGACGCCGATCGAGAGTCCGTACGCGATGACCTCCTTCAGGCAGGCCCACTGGTCCTTGTCGCCGTCCTGCCATTTGCGCCATCCGGCGTCGATGAGGTAGTACTCGAAGCCGAGCGCCTTCGTCTTGTCGTACCAGTCGCGCTGCTCGGCATAGACGGGATTGCCCGCTGGAAGCCACTGCCAGATGCAGCGCCCGGGGCGGCAGAAATCCCTTGCCGCGAGCGACGGATCGGACGGCGGCGGACAGAGGTTCTTCACGATATCGGAGTTGGCGAGCGCGTTCAGGTCGCGCACCGCGAGTGTGACGCGCCACGGCGTGACGCCTTCGCCGGACTGCTCGAAGCCCTCCTTGTCCGCATGGAAGAACGCCTCGATCCGCCGCCCGCCGACGGGCCTCACCGCGAGGTCGGTGTAGTTGACGAGGTTCGCCTCGGTGAGCATCAGATAGCCGCCCGCCGCGAGCTTCGCCGTCATGGGCAGGCAGAGCGTCTTCCCCGCCGGCAAGTCGTCGGCGGATGATGTCATGTATGGCGTTTCGTAGGAACCAATGCCCATCTGATACCACACCTTCGCGCCCTTCGGAAGCGTCCACGACGACGCCTCCCCCGCGATGCGGCGCGTTTGGGCGCCGGGCAGACGGTAGCGGTACGCCACGCCGTCGTCGAAGGCGCGCATCTCAAGCCGCATCAGCTCCTTTCCCGTGGCGGCGTCGAGCACCGGCCAGACGGACTCCTTGAAGCTGTTCACGGCCTTGGCGTGATTGCCCGCGAACGGATACGTCTCGGAGAACGCGCGCGTCTGCGGCACTCCGAGGCGCACGCCCTTCCCGAGGTCGCGCCCGTCCACCGTCACGCCCATCGGCGACGGCTCCAGCACGACGCGCCCGTCCATCGTCACCGAGTGGGCCAGACGCCCTTCGCCGTCCACCACGACCTCCGCCGAGACGTTCCCGGACGGGGACGAAATGGTTTCCGCTCCGGCGACCAAGGCGGACATTGCGCCCGCCGCGCACAGAGCGCAGACATTGCTGAGTTTAGAAGTGTTCATGTCATTTTCCGTTTAACAGATTTGCATTATGCAGTTTAGCATTATGCTATTTTGCATAACGAGTACATTGTATCAGATCAACATGATAGAGACAATGAGTAATTCCGGCCGAACACGGCGAGGACGGCATGGCACAGTCCGTGCCGGGGACAGGTTCAACGGAGAAGTCGTCGAGATGCCACATGCCCTCCTTGCCGTTCGACATGAAGCCGATCCAGTCGAGCGTGCGGAATCTCGGCGTGACCTTGAGCCCCTCCGCCGTCACCGGATCGCCGTCCGGCGGCGTGACCGTACACGACCACGTACCGGCTTTCGGACCAGAAACGTGCAACAGGACCTCGACCCCGACCCAGGCGTCAACCGGCACGTCGGCGACCTTCCGTCCGCCGGCCACGACGCGGCCTGCGGCGAACGAGACCGTCGGCCCAACCGCGAACTGAGGCTCTCCTTCCTGCCGGTAGTCGCGGCACTCGAACTGCGGATGCGCCTTTCTGTCCGTGCGGAAACGCCAGCGGATGCGCACGCTTCCTTCGTACGCGCCGATCCGCGCCTCCAAACGCGGATGCAGCAGCAGCGTGTGCGTGGGGCTGTCCGCAAGGCGCAGCGAACGCTTGCCGGACGCCGCCGTCTCGTCCGTGACCGTCGCGCCGCGCTCGCCATAGACCGCGAACACCCCGAGCTTCTTTTTGCCGGTCGTTCCCGTCTTGAACGCCTCGAAGCCGCAGCTTCCGCTCGTGGGGTACGTGGGATACCAGCGCGGTGCGGGCGGGGCGTCCTTCATCGGCGGATAGCGCGTGTCGTCCATCGCGTCGGCGCGCCATGCGGCGCCGTCCTTCAGAACGCCCGCGTCCGTCCAGTCCCACGGAACGAAGCCCATCTTGCGCGCGGGGGACTCCGCCGCCATCCTCCAGTCGCCGTGCGCCGGATCGCTGAAAAACGGATCGCCCACGCGCGAGGCGCCGTCGTGCCCTTCCGCGCGCCATGCATCGAGCGACTTTCCGAAGAACGCCTTGGGCGAGACGCTGCCGCCCGTGCACCAGAAAAGGTTGCCGTCCATCACGACGTCGGTCACCTTGCCGCCGTTCATGCCGCCCCGGATGACTTGCGCGGCGGCGTTCGTCCACCAGAACACGTTGTTGGTGACGATGATCGTCGTGTGTTTCTCCGCGCGGAAACGCACGAATCCCGACTTGTCGAAATTGGCAAGAACATTGTTTGCGAACGTGTTGCCCTTCCCGTAGTGCTGATTCACCGCGGCATCACGGCAACGATCCACCAGGTTGGACGCGAACAGGATGCCGGTCGAGCCTTCGTCCGTGTACAATCCAAAGGCCGGCGCCCCGCCGCTCCTGTATCCGTTCACGTCGTGGATCCAGTTGCCGACGACCTTCGTTCCCTCCGAGTCGCCCAGCGTGTACACGCCGGCCATGTCCGAGAGGACACCCCACCCGATGTGGTGGATGCGGTTCCACGACAAGCGGTTGCGCTTCGCGACAGTCGGAACGTACCCCCAGTTCCAGCCCACCGCAATGCCCGTGTAGCGGAAGTCGCCGATGTCGTTGTGGACGATCTCGTTGTCCGGTGAGTGCCCGATCCACACGCCGTTCGCGCCATTGAGCGTATGGCCACCAGAACGGATGATGCAGTTCGAAACGCAGTTGAACGCCGCAATGCAGTCGGGCCTCTCCTCCTTCCAGTCCGCCGTGTCTCCGATGTACACGCCGCCGCCGCCAAGATCCTCGATCAGGCAGCGGACGATGCGATTGTCCCTGCATCCACGCTTGAGCCAGACGCCATGCATCCCGACATGCGAAAGTCGGCAGCGCTCCATCGCGAATCCGCGTACGCCGTCGCCGATGATTGCGGCGTCGCGGACATTCTGCGCGCTCTGCCTGTTCTCCACGCCGCCGTCCGGCAACTTCCACGCGGCATGCTCGAACGCAAGCCCCTCGAACGACACGTTGCGCACGAACGTGCCGGATAGCGGGTTGCCGGCAAAGACCGCGAATCCCGGCGCGACGGGCACGACGGCGCGCGTCGCCTCGATGCGCTCGCCCGCGAGCGGGATGTACAATAGCTCGCCCGCCTTCACATCGTGGAACCACTCGCCCGGCGCGTCGAGCGCGCCACGGTAGTTCTCGAGCGCATAGCGCGGCCTGCCCCAGGAGAACAACGGACGCGACGGCCCCTGCCGAAGCACGACCAAGCCCTTCCCCGCGTCAAAGTGCGCCACGCGGCTGCGGGCATTGTCCCAGCTCTGCCAAACCAGGACCTCCACGCGGGCAAGCTCGTCGATGGAGAGCGCGGCAAGCGGATCCAGGTCACCCTCGTTTGCGATCAGCACCTGGCGCAGCGTGTCCAGCGGCTTGCCCGTGAACGGGTTCTTCCAGCTTTTGTCTGGTTCGCGCATGTAGAGGTAGAACTCGTTCGGCGTGCGCGCGCGCTGCGCGCGCCGCCCGTTGACGTACAGCTGCTCGAACGACAGACCTTCCGGCACGCGCGCGCGCCAGATGCCGTCCGCTCCCGCCGTGAACGGCGGCAGCTCCACGCCGCCGTCGAACACGGCTTCCCCCTCCTTTGCGGCGGCAAAGCGCACATTGGAGTCGTCAGGCGTGAATGTCGCCGCCTGCGCGACTGGGTAACGGCCCGACGACACCGACACGTCGGCGACCCGGCCATCTGGGATTGCGCCCGCCGCGCGGAGCGCGCGGACCTTCTCGAGCGCGGCGGCGATGCTGCGCACCTCGCCGTCAGGACTCATCGTCACGTCCGCCGCCATGACGGACATTGCGCTCGCCGCGCACAGAACGCAGACTTTGCCGAGTTTAGAAGTGTTCATGTGATTATATTGTCGGCTGCTCATTCTCACCTGAAATCAATGCAGAGGCCGTTCTTCATGATGCTGAGATTTATGCCCCCTGCATCGATGAACACCTTGTAGTGCCGCGAATCACCCGGGAACGGAACGACCGACACAGATATGGAATCTGCCGACAGCACGACATTCTCCGCAGAGCATATTCTGTAGATTCCGTTCTCCGGCTTTACCGAACCGCCCACGACGACGCGGAACGAAGGGCCAAGAGTGAGCTTGCCGGCCACCGTCGTCCCCGCAATCGCGCCGCCCGCGTTCGCGGCGACCGAAATCGTCCCGCCGCCTTCAAGCGCCAAGTCCCCCGCCACCGTGCCGGAGCCTGAGAGCGCCACCGTCGCGAACGCATGGCCGTTTATGCCGGAAAGCGTCGAACCCGCGCCGAGCGAAATCGCGTCCGCCGAGACGCAATTGTAGAATTCAGGATCATCTGCATTCGCCCATTTGTACTTCAGGTATCTCTCGGCGAGTTCGATCTCCGCGAGGGAAAGCTTGTTCGAGAAGACGACGACTTCGCCGTACATGAGGCCGTTCGCCGTCCGCCCATTCGCCCAGGTGCCGAGCCCGAAACAGCCAAACTTTGTGCTATACGTGTAGGCATAAGAGACGATTTCAAAACCGCCCGTGAATTTCGAATTCGAAGGATTCTTGCTCTCGCCGTTCACCCGAAAGATCAAGGAGCCGGCCGCAAGGCTGGCGTCGTTATAGACTCCGCCCCACCAGTTGCCTCCGTTCATGAGGTCTGAATGCGCATAATAGCGAGCATCCTGCTGATCCTCCCAGTCCTCAATGCCGCGGATGCCGCAGGGGAAAGGCGTGTAGCCGGGATAGTTGCTGATATGGCCAGGCTGGCCGATGAGAGGACCGCCGCCATAGCGGCTG
>CAMOHV010000100.1 GCA_946615275.1 uncultured Verrucomicrobiota bacterium
GATTTCACCTTGATTTCCGCCCCCGAATGATGTATAATTGCTGGCGATTTTGGAGGCAACATGGCTGAAGAACTGCAGCAACTGCTAGAGAAGATACAGAAAGAGGGCGTGGAGAAGGCCGAGGCCGAGGCAAGCGCCATCGAGAACGAGGCGAAGGCGAAGGCCGAAGCCGCCGTGAAGCACGCCGAGGAGAAGGCGAAGGCCATCGTCGCCAAGGCCGAGGCCGACGCCAAGGAGTACGCCGAACGCGCCAAGGAGACCATAGCCCAGGGCGCCCGCGACACCTTGAAGATGATCGAGGGCTCCGTCTCGAAGATGCTGGAGCGCCTCCTCGCGCAGGACGTCGACGCCGCACTTTCCGACCCCGCGGTCGCGGGCGCCCTCGCCGCCGACGCCATCAAGGCCCTCGCCGCCGACAAGCCTGCCGAGGTGGCCGCCAACGCCAAGCTCGCCGCCGCCCTCAAGGCCCAGTTCGCCGCCGCCGCCCAGAGCGGCGTCACCGTGGTGACAGACGAATCCACCGGCGCCGGCTTCTCCGTGAAGCTCGACGGCGGACGCGTTGAGCACGCATTCACCGGCCCCGTCGTGGCCGAGGCGCTCGCCAGCCGCCTCCGCGAAGACCTCGCCAAACTCGTCAAGTAAAAGGCCATGGCCGCCGACTACCTAGTCTCAAGCCTCCCCGCGCTCGAATTCGACGCCCCCGCGCCCATGTCCCTCGAGCGCTTCGACGCCCTCTGCCGCGAGCAGCTCGGCCCCGCCCCCTTCGCAGGCCTCGAGAAGGCCTGGGCCGACCTCGACTCGCAGATGCGCAACGCCGCCGCCGAGGAGCGCGCCCGCCTCAGGGGCCAGGACGCCGCCCGCTGGCGCCGACCCGCCCAGGGCTGCGCCCTCCACTGGCAGAGCCGCATGCGCGCCGCCTTCGCCGAAAAGGACCCCGCCGCCCGCGAAAGGCTGATCGACAAGGTCCGCTGGGACGCCGCCGGCGAGATGACGCCCCCCGCCTCCCCGCTCTCCAGAGGCGCGGCCTTCACATACCGCATCCGCCTCGAGATCGCCCTGAAGCGCCAGGCCATCACCCAGGATGCGGGCAACACAGTGCTCGAGACGATCTTAGGGACCGGTTCAAGGCCATGATGATAGGTCCAGAAACTAGAAACTAGAAACCAGAAACTAGAAACCAACCCCCGATTTATGACAACGACAGGAAACATTGTAGGCGTGAACGGCAACATGATCGTCGTGAGATTCGACGGCGCCGTCGCCCAGAACGAAGTGGGCTACGCCATCTGCGGCGAAAAGCGGCTCATGGCAGAGATCGTGCGCGTGCACGGCACCCGCTGCGACATGCAGGTGTTCGAGTCCACGACAGACCTCGCCGTGGACGACCGCGTCGAGTTCGAGGGCGAGATGCTCGCCGTGGAGCTCGGCCCCGGCATCCTCACGCAGGTGTACGACGGCCTCCAGAACCCGCTCCCGCAGCTCGCCGCCGAGGCCGGGAAGATATCCAAGGAGGCTGGCTACTTCCTCCAGCGCGGAATGTACCTCAAAGGGCTTCCCCGCGACAGGAAGTGGGACTGGCACCCAACCGCCAAGCCAGGCGACCGCGTCACCGCCGGCGAGGCGCTCGGATTCGTCACCGAAGGCATCTTCAAGCACAAGATCATGGCCCCCTTCACGCTCAAGGGCGCATGCACGGTGAAGTCGATCGAGCCCGCCGCCGACCACACGGTGGAGGACGTCGTCGCCGTCCTCTCCGACGCCGCCGGCAAGGACGTCGAAGTCCGCATGATGCAGCGCTGGCCCGTGAAGGTGCCGCTCAAGTGCTACGTGGAGCGCCTCGCCCCCACAGAGCCGCTCGTCACGTCCGTCCGCACGATCGACACGTTCTTCCCCGTCGCCGTGGGCGGAACCTACTGCATCCCCGGCCCGTTCGGCGCCGGGAAGACCGTCCTGCAGCAGACCACCGCCCGCTACGCCAAGGTGGACATCGTGATCTCCGCCGCCTGCGGCGAACGCGCCGGCGAGGTGGTGGAGATGCTCAAGGAGTTCCCGGAGCTGGACGACCCCCGCACCGGCAAGAAGCTCATGGACCGCACGGTTATCATCTGCAACACGTCCTCAATGCCGGTCGCCTCCCGCGAGGCGTCCGTGTACACCGCCGTCACACTCGCCGAATACTACCGCCTCATGGGCCTTGACGTGCTGGTCCTCGCGGACTCCACGTCCCGCTGGGCCCAGGCCATGCGCGAGCTCTCCGGCCGCCTCGAGGAGATCCCCGGCGAAGAGGCATTCCCCGCGTACCTCGAGTCCCGCATCGCCGCCTTCTACGAGCGCGCCGGGCGCGTGCGCCTCAAGGACGGATCCCTGGGCTCCGTCACGATCGGCGGCACGGTCTCCCCCGCCGGCGGCAACTTCGACGAGCCCGTCACGCAGGCCACGCTCAAGGTGGTCGGCGGATTCCACGGCCTCTCACGCGCGCGTTCCGACGCCCGCCGCTACCCCGCCATCGACCCGCTCGAATCCTGGAGCCACTACCCCACCGTCATTGACAAGGACCACCCCGAGCGCATCGAGGCGGCCCGCTCGATCCTCAGGAAAGGCAACGAGGTGGGCCAGATGATGAAGGTCGTGGGCGAGGAAGGCACATCCCTCGCGGACTTCACCACATACCTCAAGGCCGAGTTCCTCGACGCCGTCTACCTCCAGCAGAACGCCTTCTCCGAAGTGGACGCCTCCACGCCCGAGGATCGCCAGCGCGAGATGTTCGAGGTCGTGGAGAAGGCGCTCCTCGCCAACTACGCCAGCGACGCCAAGGAAGGCGAGGACAAGAAGAAGGAGAGCCTGCGAAAGTTCTTCATGGCCCTCCAGCAGTCCTTCATCGACTGGAACAACGTTAAGCGCGACGATCCCGCCTACAAGGCCGGCAAGGACGACCTGATTGCGCGCATCGACGCCGCCTCCGCCGCAAAATAAGGAGCTTCCATGTTCAACAACAAAGTCTACCACAAGATCGACGCCCTCAGCGGCTCCATCGCGACCCTGCGCGCAGAGGGCGTGAAGTACAACGAGATCGCCGAGGTGGAGTCCCGCGCCGGCGTATCCCTGGCGCAGGTCATCAAGCTCGACGGCCCCAACGTCACCATCCAGATATTCGCCGGCGCGCGCGGCGTGGACACCTCCGCGAAGGTGCGCTTCCTCGGCGAGACGATGAAGATCCCGTTCGGAGACGACCTCCTCGGCCGCGTCTTCACAGGCGCCGGCGTCCCGCGCGACGGCGGCCCCGCCCTCTCCGAGAACAAGGTCCCGATCGGCCAGCCGTCCGTCAACCCCGCGCGCCGCATCATGCCCAACCGCATGGTCCGCACGAACATCCCGATGATCGACGTCTTCAACTCGCTGGTCGTCTCCCAGAAGCTCCCCATCTTCGCCCGCGCCGGCGAGCCCTACAACGAGCTCCTCGCCCGCATCGCCATGCAGGCCTCCTCCGACGTCATCGTCCTCGGCGGCATGGGCCTCAAGTACGACGACTACCTCAAGTTCCGCGACACGCTCGACAAGGAGGGCGCCCTCGCCCGCACCGTCATGTTCATCCACACCGCCGCCGACCCCACGGTGGAGTGCATGCTCGTCCCCGACGTCTCCCTCGCCGTCGCCGAGCAGTTCGCCCTCAAGGGCAAGGACGTCCTCGTCCTCCTCACCGACATGACCTCCTTCGCCGACGCCATGAAGGAGATCGCCATCACCATGGAGCAGATCCCCTCCAACCGCGGCTACCCCGGCGACCTCTACTCCCAGCTCGCCTCCCGCTACGAGAAGGCCGTGGACTTCGACGGCGCCGGCTCCATAACCATCCTCGCCGTCACCACCATGCCCGGCGACGACGTGACCCACCCCGTCCCCGACAACACCGGCTACATCACAGAGGGCCAGTTCTACCTCCGCAACGGGCGCATCGAGCCCTTCGGCTCCCTCTCCCGCCTCAAGCAGCAGGTCAACAAGGGCTCCTCCCGCTCCATCCTCCAGGACAAGCTCCTCGCGAACGCCAAGGATCTCTCCGACAAGGAGGCCTTCCGCAAGGCAAACACCACCCGCGAAGACCACCGCACGATCATGGACGCCATGATCAAGCTCTACGCCCAGTACAAGGAAACCGTGGAGAAGCAGTCGATGGGCTTCAGAATGTCCGCCTGGGACCAGAAGCTCCTCAAATACGGCGCCCGCTTCGAGAAGGAGATGATGAACCTCTCGGTGAACATCGACCTCATCGACGCGCTGGACCTCGGCTGGCGGATCCTCGCGGAATGCTTCGAGAAGGACGAGGTGGGGATCCCGTCCAAGATGTCGGACAAATACTGGCCCAAACGCGCCTGACGCCTCACGGCGCGTACGCCGCGCGCGGCGCCGGCGAGAACCAGAACTCCTGGCCCGTCGCGTCCATCACGCTGCGCCAGAGATCCCCGGAGAGGTTCACCTTCTGCCGCTCTATCGTCGCGAGGTTGATCGGGACGAGCGTGTAGAACTCGCCTATGTTGCCCACCACGCAGTCCGTGCGGCCCGCCATGGCGGCGTGCACCGCGCTGCGCGCCAGCATGTAGCAGCGGATGGCGTCCGTGCCCTTCGCCGGCACGGAGCGGATGTTGTAGCTGGGGTCGAAGTACTTGACCGACGATGGTATCCCCTTCTCCTTGAAATACGCGGAGATGCGGCGCTTCAGGTATTCGCCGATGTCCTTCTTGAGGATGTTCCCGGAGGCGTCCCTCTCGTCGCTCCCCTCGAAGAACCTCTGCCCTGCGCCCTCGGCCACCACCACCACGGCGTGCGACTTGCCCGACGCGAAGCGGCGCTCCAGCGCGGCGAGAAGCCCTCCCTCGCCGTCTATCTCGAAGTCCATCTCCGGCACGAGGCAGAAGTTCACCACGGGGTTCGCGAGCGATGCGTATGCGGCGATGAAGCCGGAGTCGCGGCCCATCACCTTCACGAGGCCCACGCCGTGCGGGGTGCCCTTCGCCTCCACGTGCGCGTTGCGTATCACCTCGGTGGCGGCGGCGACGGACGTCTCGAACCCGAACGACCGGCCCACGAACTGGAGGTCGTTGTCGATGGTCTTCGGGACGCCCACGACGGAGATCGCGAGCCCGCGCCTGCGGCACTCCTCCGCGATGGTGCCGGCGCACCTGAGCGACCCGTCGCCGCCGATGCAGAAGAGGACGTTGATGTTCATCCTCACGAGCGTGTCCACGATCTCCTCCGTGGGCTGCTGCCCGCGCGAGGAGCCGAGGACCGTCCCGCCGATCTCATGTATGGTGTCCACCTCGTCCGGGTCCAGCGGGATGGGCGAGTAGCCGTGGCGCGGCGAAAGCCCGGCGTAGCCGTAGCGGATGCCGAAGATGCTCTTCACGCCGTAGTCGAAGGTCAGGATCTCGACGAGGCCCTTGATGACGTTGTTGAGGCCGGGGCAGAGTCCGCCTGCGGTGACGATCGCGACGCGCGTCCACGCGGGGTCGTGGAATATCTTCGCGTGCGGGCCGGCGCGCTCGAACGTGGGCAGGTGGCCGAGGGTGGCCTTCCACTCCTCGATCTCCGCCAAAGCCTCCGTGACCACGATGCGCTCGCCCTCCCGGACGAACTCGTGGTGCCTCACAGGCGAGTCGATCTTGCACTCGCCAAGCGTCTTCACGATGCACGAATATCT
>CAMOHV010000101.1 GCA_946615275.1 uncultured Verrucomicrobiota bacterium
AATTCCCAGCTGGGGGCGTCGGGCGATTCCACGGCGGCGGCCTCGGCGACGCGGTAGCCCGGAATCCACAGGACTGTGGACGTGCCGGCGAGCGCCAGGACCGGCAGCGAGCGGCGCACGGAAGGCGGCACCTTGGCCGTCACGAAGACGTCCTGCAGCTTGCGGGCCCTGCCGTCCATGCCGGTGGGTGAGATTCTGTCGCCCTCGCGCCAGGGGCGCAGCTCGAGCGATTTGCCGGCGAGGAATCTTCTGCTCAGGCGGCAGGACGCGGGAAGGACTCCGATGGCGGCTGGCGTGCGCGTGAAGCCGGTTGACGGGCGGATGACGAGCTTGTAGTTCGCGGGCGGCGGAGGGGGGGAGGGAATTGAGAATTGAGAATTGAGAATTGAGAATTGGGAATTGGGGATTGGGCATTGGGGGGATTCGGAGGGGAGAGTCAGGTCGCCGCGGAGGATCGCGGCGGATTTACAGAGATGCTCGGTTATGCGCGGGTCGAAATTTGCCTTGAGCCAGGGGAGGATCACGCGGCGCACCTTGTTGCGGGGGATTGAGGTGTCTGCGTTCGTGGAGTCCTCGCGCCAGGGGATGCCGTGGAGGGTGAGATATTCGCGGAGCTGGGAGTCGCGGATGTCGAGGAGCGGGCGGATGAAGACGATGGGGAGAAGTTCGCCGCGGGGGCCGGCGGGGACGGAGATGCGGGAGATGCGCTTGAGCCCGGCGAGGCCGACGGGGCCGGAGCCGCGGGCGAGGCGGAGGAGGAAGGTCTCGGCCACGTCGTCGGCGTGGTGGCCGGTGGCGATGGCGTCGAGCTTGAGGCGGCGGGTCATGCGCGCGAAGAAGGCGAGGCGTTCACGTCGGGCGGCCATCTCGATGGATTCGCCTTTGCGGCGGACGATCGAGAGGCGGGTGGAGTGGAATGGGAGGCCGAACTGTCGGGAGAGCGAGCGGACGAATCGGGCGTCTGAGGCGGAGTCGGGGCGGATGGCGTGGTCGACGTGGAGGACCTCGGCGTCGAAGTTGAGTTCGCGGCGGCAGGAGGCGAGGAGGGCGAGGAGGGCGGTGGAGTCCGCCCCGCCGGAGACGGCGATGCCGATTCTGCGTTTCGTTGGCATTCCAGGGGGGCGTCAGCGGAAGAATGCGCGTACGGCGTCGTCGATGCCGGAGATGTCCACCACGGTCTTCTGCGTGACGGGGGCGGTCTCCAGGGCGGCGAATGAGGGGGGAGGGGCGTCGAGGATGTCGGCGCCGAATGCGCGGAGGCATGTCTCCGGGAATTTGTACGGGGTGGCTGTCGCGGCCACGACGCATGGGACGCCGTCCCTGGGGAGGGAGAGCTTGCGGGCTACGGCGGTGGCGACGGCTGTGTGGGGATCCAGGATGTATCCGGCGGCGGAGTGCATCCGGCGCATCTCGGCCTCGGTCTCCTCGGGGGTGGCGAAGGCGGCGGAGAACTCATCCTGGAGGCGCGCGAACGCGGAGGGGGAGAGCGTGTAGCGGCCCGTGGCGGCGAAGTCGTCCATGAGGCGCTTCGTCTCGGCGCAGGCCTTTTCGGGGTCCTCTGCGCCGCCGTTCAGGAGCCAGAGGAGGCGTTCGACGTTAGAGGACTTGCGGATGTCCATCGAGGGGGAGTTCGTGACGGTGAACCTGTCGCCGGGGTCGTAGGTGCCGGTGGCGATGAAGCGGGCGAGGACGTCGTTCACGTTGGAGGCGCAGACGAGGCGGCGGATCGGCGCGCCGAGGAGCTTGGCGTAGAGGGCGGCGAGGATGTTGCCGAAGTTGCCGGACGGCACGACCACGTCCATCTCGCCCTTCGCGGCGGCGGCGTGAAGGTAGTAGCCGATCTGCGGGACGAGGCGGCCGATGTTGATGGAGTTGGCGCTGGAGAGGAACACGCCGGCGGACTCCGCCTCGGCGCGGATGGCGGGGGAGGAGAAGATGCGCTTCACGGCGGCCTGGGCGTCGTCGAAGTTGCCGCGGATCGCGATGGCGTGGACGTTCGGCGCGGAGGGGGTTGTCATCTGCAGGCGCTGGATGCGCGAGGTGCCGGTGGCGGGGAAGAGGACGGCGATCTCGATGCCGGGGACGCCCGCGAAGCCGGCCATCGCGGCGGAGCCGGTGTCGCCGCTCGTGGCGGTTAGGATGAGGACCTTGCGGGCTGAGGAGCGCTCGCGCGCGGCGGCGGACATGAGGACGGGGAGGACGGAGAGCGCGACGTCCTTGAAGGCGCCGGTGGGGCCGTGGAAGAGCTCGAGGATCTCGAGGCCGTCGGCGTGGACGATCGGGATGGGCGCGGCGGCGGGGAACTTCGAGAGAAGGTTCCCGACGGCGTCTTCGCGGAGGGATTCGGGGAGGTCGTCGAAGAACGTGCCGAGGGCGAGGCGCTCGGCGCCGGCGAAGTCGGAGCAGGCCTGGGCGGAGAAGATGCGCGGAAGGGCGGCGCGCGGGACGTACAGCCCGCCGTCGGGCGCGAGGCCGCGGAGGATGGATGCGAGCGAGTCGCTGTCGGAGACTGAGCGTGTGCTGGTGAATCTCATGGTGGTCCTTGTTGTTGGGGTGGATATTATAACATTTTTTGCGTTTTCAGGTTGCGGAAAACGGCTTAAAATGGTATGATTTTTTATTGGCGCCGCCCGGCAACGGCACGATTCTGAGTTTCAAGTGAATTGGGAATTGAGAATCGAAGGGCGATCCCAGTGCAATCAGGACAACAAGACAACAGAGCAAGGAGAGCAGATGATGGAAAAGAGCTGTCGATGGGTTTTGGGGCCCGCGATGATTGCGTTCGCCGCGATGTCTGCGGCGGGGGCGGTCTCGGTCAACTACCGCGACCCCGGCGACGGAAGGGCGTGGGCGGTTGTGTTCGACGCGGCGGAGCCGCTTGTTTGGCAATGGGAGGAGGGGGCCGTGTCGGCCACGCTGTCGGCCTCCAACATCGCCACGCGCGCGGTGTCGGTCTCCGCGCCGGTGGCGCGCGGCGCCGCGCCCGACGGATCGTGCGCGATTCCGCTCTCGGGCGAGGGGCAGCAGGTGCTGGACGTGACGCTCGCGCAGTCGGACGGCGCGTCCGTGATATCGGAGAAGACCGTGCGGCTGTTGGTGGGGAATTCGTCGGTTGTTTACGGCGACGCTGCCGGCAAGCCGTTCAGGAACGTGGTGGACGCGCGGGTGTATCCGTGGTCGGACAGATGGGCCGAGGAGTCCGAGGGCGCTTCCGCCGCCACGCTCTCCACCGCCGTGAAGGACGGCGCGGCGATCGGGTCGTGGGCGCTTCCCGCGACGGGAGGGTATGGCGTCCTTTCGCCGAAGACGTCCTTCGGCGGCGTGAAGGGGCAGGTGACGGCGGAGCTCTCCTTCGACGGCGTGGTCCGCTGGACCGCCGAGCTTTTCATGGAGAGCCTCGGCACGGCGATCTTGTTCAGATGAGGGGGAAATCATGAAGAAACCAGCATTGACGATTCTTTGCATGGCCGGCGCGCTTGCGGCGTGCGCCGCGACGGACTGCCCCATCTCGGTGCGCCAGAACTGGCCCTGGGATGGCCGTGTGTTCATCGACGTGACGATGCCCGAGGGCACGAACGACGTCGAGCTCGTCGCCAAGTTCGACAACGACGGCGCCCATTACGAGACCGTTCTCGCATACGGCGCAGGGCTCTCGGCTTCGCCGTTCAGCATCACAGGCGGGGTGCATCGCCTCGTGTGGGACCCGGCGGCGAGCGGGCATCAGGGGGCGATCAGCTCGCTCAGCATCTCCGCGAAGGCGTATACGCCGGCGGAGAGGGCGTGGCTTGTGATAGACGTCAAGACGGGCGCGAGCGAATACGTGGCCCTCGGCGACGAGCCGAAGGACGCCAACGGCAAGCCCTGGCAGGACACCATGTACAAGAGGGATAAGATGGTGTTCCGCCGCATCCCCGCCGGGACGTTCACGCGCGGCTACACTGATGCGGAGAAGGCGTATCTCAAGGGGCTGGACGAAGAATTGGGCCTCGACCCGAGCAAGGCAAGCACAATGCTGTCTGCGAAGGAGACGACGCTCACGAGCGACTACTACATCTCCATATACCAGACGACGCGCGCCCAGGTCGCTCGCATCATGGATGTGCCGACGTCCAACGGCTATTACAACCAAGACACGCCGGACGCAGGTCAGATGTTCGCTGCGGGACACGTCTGCTTCCAGCGCGGCAGCAACATCGTGGAAGGAATCAACTGGCCGCAGACCAAGTTCGCGGTTACGCCTACGTCCATCATCGGAAAGTTCCGCCAGCGCTGCGGCAACCGCTTCTGGATCGACCTCCCCACCTGCGCCCAGTGGCACAAGGCGGCGCGGCCCGACGCGCAGTGGCTTTGGTACGACACCTCCGCATATCCTGGCGGCATGGCCGGCGGCGTGGTCGGCGATTCGCTCGCCACCATCACCAACTTGATCTCCAAAATCTCCGACGGGTACAGACGCAAATATGGTGGTGGAACCGGTGAGTATTCGCCCCCAGACATCCCCGGAACGTATCTGCCCAACTCGTACGGACTCTATGACCTCGTGGGCAGCCGCCCGGACCTTCTGCTGGACAAGTGGGACGCAGCAGAATCTGCTTCGAACTCGGCCGGCGTGGATCCAGTGGGGATCACCACTGTGAACTACAATTATCGTATGGCTGGCAACAGCTTCAGCAACACGGGGCGAATCACAAACTGGTCTATATGCTTTGCTGGCAGGTTCGCGTCAGACGATTCCCAGAAATCGTCGAACGAGCACTGCTATCGCTATGTGATCCATCTCAATCCGCCGCAGAGCTTCGGCGGGAAGTGGGTGAACGAGGAATAAGGAGGCCAATCATGAAGGGCATTTTTTCTGTGGTTGTGGCAGTCGGCGCGTTCTGCGTCCTTGGAGAGATGACGGCTAAGACTGCGTGGACGCAGCGCTGGCCGTGGGACACGAAGGTGGACATCGACTTCACGCTCTCCGGCGGCGCGAAGTGCGACGTGGCCGTGACGGCGTCCTTCACGACGAACGGCGTGGCCGGGACCGTGGACCTGGAGCGCGCCGGTGCGGAGGGCGACTTCTGGGAGCTGGAGCCGGGCATCCACCACCTCGTGTGGGATCCGGCCGCGGCAGGGCTCGACGTGGCAGAGATCAAGGACTTCGCAGTGACGGTGACGCCGGTCGAGAACGCCGCCGCCGCGCGCAGGTGGCTAGTGCTGTCGCTCGGCGACGGCACCTGGGAGTATCGGGCCGACGAGCCCGACGGCGGTTGGGGCGACGAATACAAGACAGCCAAGATGGTCTTCCGCCGCATCCCCGCAGGCCCGTTCACGTCCGGGCTCTCCAGCGAGGAGGCGGCGTATCTCGACGCCGCCGACGACCGATCCAACCAGTACTGCCTCGAAAAGAAGACGCGGACGATCACGCACGACTACTACATCGCCATCTACAAGACCACAGCCGGGCAGCATGCGCGCGTGCTGAACGCGTCGGCCACGAGCACGGACAAGACGCCGCACATCAATTCAAGCGTGTACTATCCCTACCTTCGCGGCTCGAACAACGTCGACAACATCAACTGGCCCACGACGCGCTTCGCGGTGAAGAAGGGCAGCATCATCGACACGTTCCGATCCCGCTTCGGCAACCGCTTCTGGATCGACCTCCCCACGAGCGCGCAGTGGGAGAAGGCCGCGCGCGGCGG
>CAMOHV010000102.1 GCA_946615275.1 uncultured Verrucomicrobiota bacterium
AAGAAGCAGGTGGGGACGGCGCTCTTGAAGCACCCCGTCTTCGGCGACCTCCCGCACGAGGGCGTCCTTTCGCCGCTCATCTTCCGCATCATCGGCAACGGCCTTCCCCTCAAAGGATCCAGGCGGAGCGCGGACGATCTCTTCATGGTGGGCGAAGGCGGCGACGACTGCTACCTGTACCTCGCGAGGCGCGTGGAGGGGAAGGGCGTCGTCTTCGAGAGCTTCGGGCTCGATCTTCTTTCCGGCAAGCCGGAGGGCGCGTCCATCCTCGACGGCATGATCGGCTGTGCGCGTGCAAGATGATTCGCCGGCCTATGTGTGAAAACTCTGATATTGCGCCAAGATGCGCTCAAAATGCATTCGGGCTTGTCCGCGTGCCCAAAATCTGATACAATATCTTTGTTGATTTCAACAAAGAAAAGGAAGAAAGCAATGAAAAAGACAATCGCATTCGGCGCGGTGGCCTTGGCTGCCGCCGCTCTCCTCGCCGACGGCAAGGTGGCCATCAAATTCGAGCTGCCCGCTCCGCACTCCAGCGGCACGCCCAAGGAGATCAAGAGCGCCAACCTTGAGCCCGACCCCGGCCCCGGCAAGCTGCGCCCCCCGATCATGGTGCCGCAAGGCTACGACCAGAAGCTCACCACCGAGGACACCAAGGTCACAACCTCCGAGGAGGCCGTCACCGGCGAGAACGAGTTCATAGTCGATGGCGACAAGACCCCTGACGCCACCGCAATGCTCCAGCTGCCTGGTGGGCTCCAGTGGGTTCAGCTCGACCTCGGCAAGGAGCATGAGATCTCCGCCGTGTGCGTGTGGCACGACCAGGGCGACGAGCGCGTCTACCGCGACGTGATCGTGCAGCTCTCCAACGACCCCAAGTTCACGGACGGCGTCCAGACCATCTTCAACAACGACCACGACAACACCGCCAAGCTCGGCGCCGGCAAGGACAAGGAGTACCGCGAGCGCAACGACGGACGCCCGATGGCCGCCGCCAAGGACGACAAGTTCCCCAAGGCCCGCTACGTCCGCTGCTACTCCGCGGGCTCCACCTCCGAGCCTGTGAACAACTACATCGAAGTCGAAGTGTTCGGGAAGAAGTGAGCGGCGTCGAGTCGATAGCGCTGGAGTTCCTCGGGCGAGGCGGCAAGAAGCTGCGGCCGCGCCTTTGCAGGGCGGTGTACAGGCTCTGCGGGGGAAGTGGCCCGATCGACGCCGTGTGCGACGCCGTGGAGTGCTTCCACAAGGCGTCGCTCATCCACGACGACATCCAGGATGGCGACGAAGAGCGCTACGGTCGGCCCACCGTCTGGAAGGAGCATGGAGTGCCGGTCGCCATCGCAGCCGGCGACTGGCTGGTGGCGCATGGCTACGGCCTCATCTGCGGAAGCGGCTTCGCGGCCGCGCCGCGGATGCTGCGCGCCGCCGTCGCGTCCCACCTGCGCCTGTGCGAAGGGCAGGGGGACGACCTCCTCCGCGCGGGGCGTCCGTTCGACACAGCCTCATACGTCTCGATCTGCGAGCGCAAGACGGGCGAGGCGTTCGCCCTCGCGGCGCAGCTCGGCGCTCTCGCGGCGGACGCGGACGACGCGCCGTTCCGCCGCTACGGCCTATCGTTCGGCGTCCTTTTCCAGATAAACGACGACCTTTCCGACGGCGAAGCGCCGGCGGACCTCCTTGAACTCAAGAGGAAATATGAAGACGAAACCGCTTTTCATCGTGATCAGTGCGCCCTCGGGGTGTGGTAAGTCGACCCTGATCGACATGCTCCTGCAGGAGTACCCCGAGCTGATCTACTCCATATCGTGCACAACCCGCGCGCCGCGCGGCGACGAGGAGGACGGCATAGACTACCACTTCCTCTCCGTCGAGCGCTTCCGCGAGCTGATCGCCGAGGACGCATTCCTCGAGTACGCCGAGGTGCACGGCAACTACTACGGCACGCTTCGCGCCCCGATCGAGGATATCCTGGCCGAGGGCAACTCCGCCATCCTTGACATCGACGTCGCCGGCGCCGCCAAGGTGCGTCATCACGTGATGCACCACCTGCCGCCCGACGATCCGCTGCGCGCGGGGTTCACCGACATCTTCATCAACCCGCCCTCGATGGAGGCGCTGCGCGAGCGCCTGGAGAAGCGCGGCACCGACTCCCCCGAGGTCATCGAACGCCGCCTCGCCAACGCAGAGGGCGAAATGGCGCGCGCACCCGAATACATGTACCAGGTGACTAACGACGACCTGGCGATTGCGTACAAGAGGCTGTGCGACCTGATCGAAGTCCGCGCAGGTAGGATGTGAGCCTAGTGGCGAGAAGCGTCATCCTCTTCGCAGCCTTGATGTCTGCGTTTGTCTCCACTGCGGGGTGGGTGACCTTCACCGCGGCAGACGCCACGAACGCATACGCCTCCGCGGCCGGTCTGGTGAAGGGCTTCACGCCGCGCCACGCAGGGACGCCGGGAGCGCTCCGCGCCGCGGAATGGATATGCGCCCGCGCCGCCGAGGCGGGGCTCTCCGCAAGACTCGACGAGTTCCGCGCGATGGCCCCCGGCGGCGAATGGCGCTTCGCGAACGTGATCGCCGAGATACCTTCCCCGGGCGGCGTCGCCGCGCCGTGGATAGTCTTCATTTCGCATTTCGACACGTACCCCAACGCAGGGCAGGGCTTCGAGGGCGCTAACGACGGCGCCTCGACGACCGGCCTTCTCCTGGAACTCGCAAAGTCTCTTGCCCGATCGACGCCGCACCGCCACAACATCGCTCTTCTCTGGACGGACGGCGAGGAGGCCCGCTACGCATACGGTCCCGACGATGGATTCCAGGGGTCGAAGCGCGCCGCCGCCGAGTTCAAGCGCCTGGGCCGGTCCGTCGCCGCAGTCTTGAACCTCGACATGCTCGGAGACCGCGACCTGCACATAGAGCTCCCCGCGAACGCCACGCCCGCCCTCAACGAGACGGTCCTGAAGGCCGCGCGCCGCATGGGCCTCGCCTCATACATCTCCATCGGCGGCCTCGCGGTGTTCGACGACTACTCGGCATTCCTCTCGAATGGCTGGCCCGCCACCGACCTCATCGATTTCTCCTTCGGCCCCAAGAACCGCTGGTGGCATGTGCCGGACGACACGATGGACAAGATATCCGCCGATTCCCTCCTCGTGGCAGGGCGCATTGCGGCCGAGACATTCAATCTCCTGGACGCGCGATGACATTCCCCGTCGATCCAGTGATCCCCGCCGTGCGGGACTCCCTAGAGCGCAACAGGTCCGTCGTCCTGCGCGCGCCTCCCGGCACAGGCAAGACGACGCGCGTGCCGCCGGCGCTCCTGGATGCGTCCTTCCTCGGCGGACGCAAGATACTGATGCTCGAGCCCCGCCGCCTCGCCGCCCGCAGCTGCGCCGCGTACATCGCGCGCTCGCTCGGAGAGGATGTGGGCGGCACGGTGGGCTACTCGGTGCGGCTGGAAAGGAAAGTCTCCTCGCGCACCCGCCTCGAGATCGTGACGGAGGGGCTCCTCGCGCAGCGGCTGATGTCCGACCCAGAGCTGGCCGACGTGGGGCTGGTGATCTTCGACGAGTTCCACGAAAGGTCGCTGCAGTGCGACCTGGGCTTCGCGATGGCGCTCGACGTGAGGCGCGCGCTCAGGCCCGACCTGCGCATGCTCGTGATGTCGGCGACCTTGGACGTGGAACCTGTCGCGGAGCATCTTGGCGATGCGGACGTGCATTCCGCCGAGGCCCGCATGTTCCCCGTCGAAACGCGCTACCTGCAGGTGGAGACGACTGCGCCGATCTCGTCGCAGGCGGCGGGGGCGGTGAGGCGCGTTCTGCCGCTCACGGCTGGCGACGTCCTCTGCTTCCTGCCAGGGGAGGGCGAGATACGCCGCGCGGCCGAGGAGCTGCGCGACCTCGCGGGCGCGGCCGTGATGCCGCTCTACGGCGCGATGCCGAAGGAGGACCAGGACCGCGTCCTCAGGCCGCTTTCGGACGGGCGGCGCAAGGTTGTCCTGGCGACGTCCATCGCCGAGACGTCCCTCACCATCGAGGGCGTGACCGCTGTTGTCGATTCGGGGCTCATGCGCGTGAGCAGGTTCTCCCCGGCGTCTGGCATGAGCCGGCTCGAGACGCTGCGCCTCACGCGGGACCGCGCGGACCAGAGAAGGGGGCGCGCGGGGCGCGTCGCGCCCGGCGTATGCCTCAGGCTCTGGACGGAGGCGCAGGACCGGCTTCTTGTCCCCGCCATGAAGCCGGAGATCGAGGACGCGGACCTGGCGCCGGTGGTCCTTGCCGCCGCGCAGTGGGGCACCACCTCGCTCGACGGCCTCCCGTGGCTCACGCCCCCGCCCGCGGCGAACTGGCAGAACGCGAAGTCGCTCCTCGCCATGCTCGGCGCGCTCGACGGGGATGGCCGCCTCACAGACCACGGGCGGCGGATGGCCCGTATCGCCGCCCACCCGCGCCTTGCGAACATGATCCTCGCGACGGGCGCTACGCTTCTCGCGGCGATCCTCGAGGAGGGCGCGCCGCATTCGGTCACCGACATCCGCGACGTCCGCCCCACGCCGCGCATGCGCGAGCTCGCGCGCCGCTGGGGCGCGCGCTCTGAATGGCGCGGCGAGGCCGGCGAGGCGCTCGTGCACGCCTTCCCCGACCGAATCGCGCGCAACCGCGGGAACGGCACCTTCCAGATGACGTGCGGGCGCGGCGCGTACATGGAGCGCGCGGAGCCGCTCGCCGCCGAGCGGTATCTTGTGCTGTGCGACCTGGACGACCGCGGCGGCGACGCGAAGGTGCATCTCGCCGCGCCCATCTCCGAGGAGGCCTTGGAGGAGATATTCGCGAAGGAGATATCGGAGTCCACCGTAACGCGCTGGGACAGGCGCGCGGAGTGCGTGGTGGCGGCGAAGGAGCGCAGGCTCTGGAAGATGGTGATGCGGTCGGGGGGGCAGTCGGCGCCGGATCCGGCGCAGGTGATGTCGGCGCTCTTCGACGGCATCCGGCAGAAGGGCGTGGAGAACCTCCCGTGCTGGACGCCGCCTCTGCGGCAGCTCCAGGCGCGCATACTCTTCCTGCGCCGCGTGGTGGGCGAAGACTGGCCGGACGTCTCCGACGCCGGCCTCGCCGCGAACCTCGAGGGCTGGTTCGCGGGCTTCGTGGGCGGGATGTCGCGCTGGGCGCATCTGGAGAGGCTAGACCTTTCGGCGGTACTATCGTTCGCGCTCTCCGAGGCCGGGCACGACCGGCGCGAGCTGGACCGCCTTGCGCCGGTGAAGATGGAGGTGCCGTCGGGGTCGTCAATGACGATCCACTACGAGGATGCCGAGCCTTTCGTGGCGGTGCGCCTTCAGGAGTGCTTCGGGCTTCTCTCAACGCCGAAGCTCGCCGGCGGGCGGGTGCCGGTGGTGATGCATCTCCTTTCGCCGGCGCAGAGACCGGTGCAGATAACGAAGGATTTGGAGGGGTTCTGGCGCAACTCGTACCAGATGGTGCGCAAGGAGCTTCGCGGGCGCTATCCGAAGCACTACTGGCCGGAGGACCCTTTCACGGCGGTGGCCACGCGCCGCGTCCGCCCGAAGGGCCTCTGACCCGCATAATGGAAGGGCGCATCTGCGTGCTTCACCGCCTTTCCAATGACTGGAAAATCTTGCTTCAGTGTTTTCCGTGTATTCAGTGGTTCTACAATTGCCTC
>CAMOHV010000103.1 GCA_946615275.1 uncultured Verrucomicrobiota bacterium
ACGCCCTCCGCGAGGCGCGCCGGATCGCGGCCGGCAAGCCCCGTGGCCATCACGTCCCAGCCCGCCTCGACCATCCGATAGAGCCTCAGGCCGTACATGGCCGACGTCAGCACGTAGTGCGCGTCGCGCTCGTCGCGGCACCTCACCTCCCCGGCGAGGCGCACCATCTCCTCCCACATCTTCACAGCCTCCCTCCTGTCCGCGAGTACGCTCTCCACCGAGCCATCGGCGATCCGCGCCCTGAGGTATTTCTCGAGATGCCCCAGTCCGCCCAGGAACTGGTCGCGCGTCCAGTTCACGGGCAGCCCCTTCCTCGTCTCCGCGCGCGTGGCGGACTTCCCCCTTAGCATCGCCTTCGGCGAGAGAAGCGCGAGCCGGCGGAACGCGCCGCGCGACTCCGGCAAGACGCCGATCGCGCGCGCCGCCTCGTCGAACGCAGACTCCTCGCCCCGCGCTGGATCCGCCGCCCAGAGCGCCATGACCCGCGCGTTCAGCTCGCACCAGATCTCGTTCTTGATGTACGGCCCCACCCATCCGCCGCCGCGGCTCCACGTCCACACCCCGGCGAAGAGCGGACTCTTCGCGAAGTCCCTGAGCGTGTGCGGCGAAGGCGTCCCCTCATGCTCCTCGAATCCGTCTATCACCGACGAGGCGATGTACGACGGCAGCGCGCCCTTCCCCTCGTACTCCCTCTGGCACTGGACCTCCACGATCTGCCTGTGCGCGCCCAGCCCAAGCGTGCGGTTGAAGTCCACGCCGCGGAAGAAGTCGGCGGCGACGTGCTTGACGGACACGATGAGGTTCGGGTGGGGCTCCACGCGCCCTGTCACGTCGAGGTAGTAGCCCGGCCTCACGTGGAAATACCCGAAGTCCCACGTCCTGTACACGCATATCTTCCCCCTCTTCACGCACAGCTCCTCCCTCAGGAGGTTCATGAGCGCGGCGTGGACGGCCTTGGACCCCTCCAGGTCCTTCTTGTAGTCCACCGGCCCGTTGCCGCCGTGGTGGGGGATGTTGAATGTGTACGTCTCGCCCGTGCGCACCACGAGCCCGTCGAGCTCGGGGAAGGTGTCGAAGAGCTCGCCCAGAAGCGCGCGGTATATCTCCTGCGTCCTGGGCTTCATGAAGTCGATGCGCCCATCCGCGCCGCAGATCTCATCGCCGTAGAGCTCCTTCATGCGGCGGGGGAGGACTATGATGTCCGTCATGGCGAGCGTGAGAAGCCCGGCGGACTTCGCGGCGCGGTAGCGCTCGGCGAAGCGCGCGCGCGCCGCCTCCACCCACGCCCGTCCTTCGCTTCCGGCGGGGAAGACGCGCGGGTCGTACTTGTCGAAGAGCGCCGTCACGGCGGCCGGCATCCCCGGCTGCACGGCCGTCGCGTTGAAGCCGCAGGCGCGCACATGGCGGAAGTCCGAGAACCTGCTCGGGTTGGGGTCGAACCGGTTCACGTTGGAGTCCATCACCAGACGCGCCGGCATCTCCACGCCCGCCGCGCCGAGCGCCGACGCCATCGCAACGATCATCAGAAAGGCTTTCACGCAATGCGCCATTCTTCCATCACCTCACCAGAAGAACCGTGCCGCGGGACATAGTGACGTCGATGCCGCCGGCGCCGCGGACTATGCGCACGTTCCGCGCCTTCCTCTCGTCGTCGACGAGAAGCTCCACGTCAGCCTCGGCGAAATCGCCCTCAATTCCAGACGCCTTGAGAAGCCTGATGCGGCTGGGGCCGCCGTCGCCGAAATTGTAGTTGCGCATGTCCACAACGAGCGCCGAACCCTCCGCCACCACGAGGTTCGTCACCGCGGCCATGCCCACGCCGTCCGCGCCGAAGGTGAACTTCAGCGTTGCGGCGGCAACGCCCTCCGCCGTGTAGGCGTTGTTCGTGAGGACGAGTGACACGGCGCTGAGCGTGCCCGTGGGGCCGACCTCGACGACGCCCGTGCCGTCCCCGCCGACCATGATGGACTTGTTCGCGGTGAACGTGCCGCCCATGACGCCGAGATGGCCGGTCGCGCCGTGGCGGTCGCCGTAGCCGAGGCTGACGTAGTCGGTCAGATACTCTTTGTATGTGTCAAGATAAAGCTGCTGCGTGACAAGCTCGTTCGTCGCCACGCCGCCCACGAATACGCGCAGGTTCGACGTCATGCTGCCGCCCTTCTGCGTGAATCGGCCCGCGCCGCCCGCCATTCCAACCACGAAGACGTTGTTCGAGGCGTAGCATGTGACCGAAGACGTTACCCCGTCCGCACCCTTGTGCGACGCCGTGGTGGAGATGGCCGGCGAGGTGCACACCTTGGCCGTGCCGCCGTTGAGCAGCCACTCGCCCTCGCCCAGACCGTAGCCGAGGATCATGTTGCCGCGATCGTTCTCGTAGGTGCCCCCGTCGACGACAAGGCGTCCGCAGTACGTCCCGGACGAATGCCCGCTGCTGGAGCCCACAAGGTCGCCGTAAAGCGTCGTCACCCCCCAGGCGGCCGAATGGGAGGCGTATCCGGACGTCTTTATCTTGCCGCCCACAAGATGCACGACTCCCGTCGCGGAGAAATCATGCCCCGAAACAGCCTTGGCAAAGCTCTGGCAGCCTATCTTCCATCCATACGCTCCAATGTTCAGCGTCCCGTTCGTCATCTCCAGCTCCGAATATCCATAAGCCTCGCCGACGGACGCCGACGTGATCGTGGATGTGGCCGGGAACGTCGCGTCGCTGTGGAGGCGAAGATAAGTCGTTCCGTTCAGCCTGCCTCCCACGTACATGTTGCCCATTTTGGTATTCGAGCCGACTTGCGGCCTGACGGCCATTTTTGCGTGGTCCCGGAAGACGACTTCGCTCGTTTCGCCGTCTTCCGTCGGCATGAACCACACTGTGGTGCTCTCGATCCGGTTGAAGAAGTCGACCGAGGCATTGTCCCGGAAGACTGTGGTGCCGGTGCCGGAATACCAGCGCACTGGGATGATTTTGCCGTTGTCGCCGTACGTGCCGCTCGAACAGATCCACTGCGAGTCGCCCGAGACGTCGGCGGAGCCGCCGCCCATTATGAACACGTCGTTGCCGCCATGGCAGGTGTACAGGTCGAGCGTTCCGCCCGTCTGCAGAAAGCGTCCGCCAGGGCCTATCACCAGCTCCTCGGCGCCGTCCCACGTGTTGCTGGAGTTGAAATGCTGCCTTCCGATCAGGGACATCTGCCCGGAAGTCAGGCGGATCGTGCCGGCGGACGATTCCGTTCCGGTCACCCTGATCCTCCCGTTGAAGTTCGTGAACATCACCGTTCCGCCGTCCACCTCCAGCTCGCCGCCGGCGATCTCCGAAACGTCCGCGGAGAACTTTATCGGCGTCTGGGGCGAATTGTTGAAATACAGCGTCCCGCCTTCGCCGACGGATATGCGCCCGCCTTCGCCCAGCGCCAGGGCGCCCGTCGAGAAGTCGAGCATGTTCGACACCGCCACCGTCGCCGAACACGCTTCTCGCTGATTGAAGGCCGAGAGCGTCCCGCCCACGGTCACCGGCGTCGTCACGCTGGCCGTGTAGTCATCACCATACGCGCTGAGCACGATGTCGTCGTCTGCCCCGGGCACCGAGCCGGCCGCCCATTTCGTGTCATCGGCCCAATCGCCGTCCACTGCGGACTTCCAGCGCCCCACGCCCGGCTCCAGCGGTATCGCGAGCCCGGTCTCGGACGAATAGGTCGTCGCCACACCGTTCACGGTGATGTAGCCGGGGGCATCGCCGTCCTCAAGCCCGTCCACGGTTATCTTCACTGGCAGGCTGTGCACCCGGAAGTCCACCTTTGCCCCGGACGCCGACTGCGATATCGCGGCGACGTTCAGCTCGACGTTCGCGCCCACCGTCACGGTCGACGTCCCCGACGCGGCCGTGATCGCGGGGACGGACATCTGCACTGTATCGTCCCCCTCCTCGAAATTCAGGTTTCCGCCCTTCAGCACCACCCCGGAGCTGGAGGCGATCGACGCCCCGCGCATGACGGTAAGCGTCCCGCCCTCCACCGTGGTCGTTCCCGTGTACGTGTTGGCGGCGGACAGCCTCCATTCACCCGTCCCCTTCTTCTGGAGGGCCAGGAATCCGTCCGGGCCGTCGGCAAGCACGCCCGAGAACACCGCGTTCGTGGCGGAGGAGTTCGCGAGCACAAGCAGCGCGCCGCCCGTGCAGCCGTTCATCGAGAGCGGCGACGCCACGTTCCACACTCCGCTGCCCGCCTGCTCCAGCACTCCTGTCGGCGAGGCGTACGTTGGTATATACGAATTCGCATTCGCCTGCGCTCCGTTTGTGATCACGATCGTGCGGGTGGAGGTCTCGCCCGGGCCGGTGTACATGATCCTCCCGGAATTGAGCAGCATGGGCGTCGCCGCGCCGAAGGACGCCCTTTCGCCGTCCGCCCCCAGATCGCGCGTCTTGAGCGTGGCCTTCGCAACCATCAACCGGCCTGTGACGTCGCCATGCAGGAACTCGGCCGACGCAGATGTATCGCCTCCCAGATAGAACCCCCTTTCCCAGCGGCTCATGGCGGAGGTATTGGCCCATCCGCTTTCCACGCGCAAGTCGAAGACGCATTCCCCGCCTAGGAAATTGTTGGCGGCTATGATGCCCCAATAGCCTTTGGTCTGGCTGCCGACGGTTCCCACCAAAGAACGCACAACGCCGTCGCCGAAGAAGCGCGTGTTGCGCCGGATGTACAGGAATCCGTATGCGGACGTATTGTCCTGGGATCTGAGAACGCCGCCCTCCTCCACCTCTATCAGCGCAGTGCCGTATTGCGACCCCACTTCAGTGGCGAACTCGCGCGAGACAAGATCTGTTGCGACATACACCTTCGCCGGATTGACGAGCTGATGGGAGATGTGCAATGCGTTGGTGCTGCCCGATTGGTATGGATGCGTGTACCCCGTAAAGCGGATCGACCCCGTGCCCTTCAGCAAAAGCTTCACCTCGGTGTTGAAGCAGGAACCTTTTCCCTCTGCCGTCGTCACCGGCCCAATGTCGCCTACATTGAGGATATCGTCCGAATCGTTCCTGATGGTGATTCCGGGGCGGAAATCGCCCGTGGGCGCATTCCAGTACGAATACGACACTTCCGCCGCGAAGAGGAGCGTTCCCGCGAGCGTCGGAGCCTTCGCGCCGGATGCGACGACGAGCGAGCCGCAGCATTCGATCGGAATCCGCTGGGCGGAGGAGGTTCCGAACGTGAACGCGCGCGACGCGCCGGTCACGGTGATGTTCGTGACGGAGACGAGACCGTCGAGGTCGACCACCGCGGAGGCGCCTTCGGCTATCTCGCCGAACGTGGCGGTGCAGCGCCCGGTACCGTTCGTGGCCACGCCGCCCGCGCCGTCCGACACGATGTATCTTCCCGGCACGACGCCGCCGGCCCAGTTGTTGGCGTTCGTCCAGAACGAATCGGCGGCGCCGGTCCACACGCCGTCCACGACGTCTCCGCACGCACAGCACACGGCTGCGGCGGCGATTGAGAGCATCATCACCTTTTTCATGGTTGGTTCCTTTTGAGGATTTCAAATAACATCACCATCTGTCGTCAACTTCCTGCACTTCCGCTCAGGTTGTCCGATCAACCGACTTGACCCGTCATTTCAGGATTGCCACAGTACCCTTGCCGTCGCCGCGGAAGTTCATCACGCCAGCGCCGGTGAAGCAAGAATGCG
>CAMOHV010000104.1 GCA_946615275.1 uncultured Verrucomicrobiota bacterium
CCTGGGTGCATCAGGGCGACACCATCAGCGAGATCATCGACAAGGGCGGCTACTTCTGATGGGGAGCAGGATGAAACCTTCGATGGAGAACTTCTGCGCGAGGGTCGCAGAGATACTGGAGGCGGACGCGGTGGCGCCCGGCACCGACTTCCGCACCCTCCCCGGCTGGTGCTCGCTCCAGGCGTTCGGCATCCTCGTGTTCCTCGAGAACGACTGCGGCGTGCGCCTCGACGTCGAGGCCTTCTCCCGCCTCCGCACGGTAGGCGACATCTACGCGGCGCTTGGGGACTGACCATGGAAGAGTTCATCAGCTTCGCCGCCGGGGTCCTCGGCGTGCCGCCGGAGACGCTCTCGCCCGACACCTCGTGCGGCTCCATCCCCGAATGGGACTCCGTCATGCACCTCCGCCTCGCGATGGAGGCCGAGGCCAGATACGGCGTGCGCCTCCCGTTCGAGATGCTGCCCGAGATACATTCGCTTCGCGACTTCCTCCCCTATCTCGAAGGAGGCGCCCCGTGCTGACGCCCGAGGAGCGCGCCCAGCGGATGAAGGGCATAATGCGCGACCGCGCCGCGCGCCGCCGCCTTGCGAACAACCTCGTACCGGGCCTGCCCGTCGACGGCGACCCGCCCGAGACGCGCCGCCGCGCCGACAGGATGGGCGACGCCCTCGACGGCGTCGTGGACACCCTCCTCGCCGTGCCGAACACCTTCTACGACGACGTCGTCTCGAGGTGGACAGAGCTCTTCCCCGGCACGCCCGCCCGGCCCTCCCGCTTCGAGGAGGACGCCCACGCCTTCAAGCTCTTCCTCGCCGTCCCCAACGCCGGCGCCGCCTTCGCCCTGCGCGCCCAGATGCCGCGCATCCGCCGCACGCTCAAGGCGCTGGACGGCGCCCCCAAGAAGAAAATCACCCTGATCGTGAAAATCGGATGAAAGACACATTCAAGCTACACCCCCGCCTCGCCTGCCCATACGCCGAACGGCTCGCAAAGACGTGCCCCGGCTTCGCCAGACAGCTCGAGCCCGATCTGCGCGAGGCCGACGAGAACGACGAGTTCGGACCCGACCCCTTCGGCGAAGAGGAGGAAGATCCCGTCTGCCCCGGCCTCAAGCAGCGCTTCCCAGACCGCGTCCTCATAATGACCAGCGACAGCTGCTTCATGAACTGCCGCCACTGCACGCGCAAGGGACTCCTCGCTAACGCGGACGTCGTGCGCACCGACGAGGACCTCGCCGGATGCATCAACTACGTCAAGGAGCATCCCGACGTCCGCGACGTGCTCCTCTCCGGCGGCGATCCGCTCGTGCTGCCCGACGACGAGGTGATGCGCTTCGTTGACGCCTTCGCCGCGCTGCCGCAGATCGACGTCGTGCGGCTCTGCACGCGCGCGCCGTGCGTCAACCCCGCCCGCGTCACGCAGGAGCTCGCCGCCCGCCTCGGGAAGTCGGGGAAGGTGTGGGTGAACACGCAGTTCAACTGCGCGGGCGAAGTGACATCCGAGGCGGCCGAGGCGTGCGCGAGGCTCGTCAACGCCGGCATGCCCGTCTCGTGCCAGACGGTCCTGCTCGCCGACGTGAACGACTCCGCCGACGAGCTGCTCGCGCTCTTCCGCGCCCTCCAGCGCGCCCGCGTCCGCCCCTACTACGTCTTCCAGTGCGACCCCGTGGCCGGCACCGCGCACTTCCACGTCCCACTCGAGCGCGCGCGGGAGATCGAACGCGAATGCTCCGAGCGGATCGGCGGGCTCGGCCTCCCGCGCTTCGTGGTGGACGTCCCCGGCGCCCCGCGCAAGATGCCGGTATGGGAAATTGAGAATTGAGAATTGAGAATTTTTCCATCGGTGAAACTCTCCTATAGTCCTAATCATACAATCGAAAGGCAAACATGAGAAAGACGATCTTCGCAATCGCGGCCATGGCCGCGTTCGCCGGGCTGGCCGGCGGACTGCAGAACCGCTGGTTCTACTATGCCCGCAACTTCACGCAGGACGCCGACCTCGCCGACTTCGAGCAGGTGGCCGCAACGGCCGCCGGGAGCGGCCTCAACGGCGTGCAGATCGCCTGCGGCCTCGAAAGCTGGCGTTCGTGGGACGCGAAGCGCAAGGCGCGCTTCGAGAAGGTGAAGGAGATATGCGCACGGCTGAAGCTGGAGATCGCGCCGGCGCTTTGGTCCGCCGGATACGGATCGTTCCTGCGCGCGGACCAGAACGCGTGCGCGGCGCTGCCGTATTCGGGCGTATGGACGTGCGGCGGCCGCTCCGCCACGTGGAGCGGCGACGCCATCCCGTTCTCCAACGGCGGCTTCGAAGAGGCAAAGCCCAACGGCGCTCCGAAGGAGTGGAGCTTTGTGGACGGCATGGGCAAGTTCGCCTTCCTCGACGCGGAGGTGAAGCACGGCGGCGCTTCGTCGCTGCGCTTCGAGTGCTCCACGTCCCTCGCGAGCAAACATCGCCATTTCCGCGCGAGCAGGGCGGTGGCCGTGAAGACGAACAGCCTCTATCGCGTGAGCTGCTGGGTGAAGACCGAGGGGTTCGAGCCGACGAGTTCGTTCCAGATGTCCGTGCTGGGCGGGAAGGGCGCCTCGAACAACGCGCGCGGGGTGAAGCCCACGCAGGACTGGACGAAGGTGGCGCTCACCTTCAACAGCGGACGCGACGCCCAGAAGCGCATATACGTCGGCTCCTGGGGCGGCAAGGCCGGGAAGCTGTGGGTGGACGACGTCTCCATCGAGGAGGTGGGCCCGTGCGACGCGGTGCGCCGCGAGGGCTGCCCGGTGCGCGTCGCCAACGCGGATACGGGCGCGCGCTACGTGGAAGGCCGGGACTACGAGCCGCTTCCGGGCGTGAAGAGCGCCTGGCGCGAGCCCGGGGTCAAGCCGCCCGTGAAGATTTCCATCCCCGAGGGAAGCGCGATCAAGGCGGGCGACAGGCTCGCGGTCTCCCTCTATGTGCCCGCCACCGTCGCGAACAACCAGCATCCCGTCTGCATGAGCTGGCGCCGGCTGGACGACTACATGGCCGAGAGCGCGGCGGACATCAAGGCCGTCCTGGACCCCAAGAGCTGGTTCCTCGCCATGGACGAGATACGCGCCGGCGGCACATGCGAGCTGTGCATCTCGCGCAACACCGACATGGCGCACATCCTCGGCGACTTCGTCGAGCGCGAGCGCGCCGCCATCAAGAAGGTCCGCCCCGACGCCGACATCTACATCTGGGCCGACATGTTCTACCCCGGGCAGAACGCGCACGACAACTACTACTCCTGCCGCGGCACGTACGCAGGCTCCTGGAACCTCGTCCCCAAGGACATCATCATGTGCTGCTGGTCGCAGAAGCAGCGCGCCGAGCAGCTCAAGTTCTTCTCCGACCTCGGCTTCCGCACCTTCGGCGGCGCATACTACGACGTGGACACCCTCGACAGCACCTACGACTGGAACCGCCTCTGCCGCGAAACGCCGAACTGCCTCGGCGTGATGTACACCACCTGGCAGCGCAAATACGCGCTCCTCGCCCCGTTCGGCAAGATCGTGAGCGCGGCGGAGGTCATGTCGCCGCCGGACCGGGCGGAAGCCTCTCCGCGAGCTCCTTGACGCCGGCGTGGTGCCAGGCGTCGAGCGTCACCTTGCGTCCGTCCTTGGCGTGGACGACTAGGATTCCCTTCTTCTCCCAGCGGGAACGGTCGACGTCGGCGACGTCCGAGAACGCGAGGGGGCGTCCGCCCGTGGCGGGGCCGGTCATGGCGGAGTCGTCCCATTCTACGATCCGTCGCTTCGCCCTCCAGACGCCGCCGGCGATGACGAGCGCGGCGAGCCCGGCGATGGCGGCGAACTGGAACTGTCGGTCCGTCGTTTCCTTGCGCTTCTTCGGGAAGTCGGGGTAGTCGAGGTTGTGGAGCACTTTCTCCTTGAAGTCCACGTCGCTCATCGCGGGGTAGGCGACGGCGCCGTCGTAGACGAACCAGGCGCAAAGCGCGGCCATGAGAGCCGCCACCCCGAGGTGGCGCACGGCGTATTCTCTGTTGAGCGAAAGTTTCATGCGGAAGAGTATACCAAAGACGTGCCGCCAAGACAATAGGAGGATATGACAGCAGTTTTCGCTTTCGCGCAGTGGGGAATTATGGTATCATTCTAGCCAAACGTCTTTTAACGACACACGAAAGGAAAACACGATGAAAAGCAGAATCCTCCTTGCGGCGGCCGCGCTCGCGGTCGTTCTGCCGGCGGCGGACACCGTCTCCGTCCAGCCCGTCAAGGACCGTGCCCCCTCCCTCCTGCCTGCCGGCAAGAACTTCAAGCTGGTGTGGAACGACGAGTTCGACGGCACTTCGCTCAACGCCTCCAAGTGGAGCTACCGCACGAACTTCTGGGGCCGCCGCGCCCACTGGTTCGCCAAGCCCGAGGACAACGCCGTCGAGGTGAAGGACGGCCTCTGCCGCCTCAAGCTCGTGAAGCGCCCCGACGGACAGTTCGTCTCCCCGCAGCTCCAGACGGGCGAGCTCGTCTGGGACCTCCCCGTCCTTCAGAACCCCAAGGGCTTCTGGTATCTCCCCGGGCGCGAGAAGCCCAAGTTCATGCACCGCTACGGCTACTACGAGTGCCGCTGCCGCCTCCAGCAGCTCCCCGGCTGGTGGAGCGCCTTCTGGATGCAGACGCCCATGCAGGGCGCGTCGCTCGACCCCGCCGCCGCCGGCATCGAGCACGACATCATGGAGTCCTTCGAACCCGGCGTGGTGATCCCCCACTGCTTCCACTACAACGGCTACGGCGCAGACTACAAGGGCTTCAAGACGCCTCGCGTCAAGAAGAACCCCGAAGGCTCCGTGAACGTGGACAAGACCCAGTTCCACGTCTTCGGCATGCTCTGGGAGCCTGACGGCTACACGCTCTACATCGACGGCGTCCAGCACGGGCCCAAGGTTGGCCAGGGCCCGGATGAGGCAGTGTCGCACACTGACGAATTCATCCTGATCTCCACCGAGGCGAAGTGGTTCCGCAACAACCGCATGACCGGCAAGGGCGTCAAGGAGCTGGAGGCGACCGCCGCCGCCGGCGACTCCTTCGACGTGGACTACGTGCGCGTCTATGACATTGTTCAGTGACGGTGATGCGTTTCGTCGCGCTTGACTTCGAGACCACCGGCGTACTCCCCGGCCATCCCAACGAGCCGTGGCAGCTCGGAATCGTGTCGTTGGAGCTGGAGGGGGGCGCCTTGCCGGAGACCGCGCGGGAGTGGTACTTCAACATCCCTCCGGACCGCCCGTTCTCGCCGCGCGCCCCAGGGCGCTGGGCCGAGATGCGCGGTGTCCTGGCCGCATCGCCGCCGTTCGTGGAGGCGTGGCCGGAGATCGCGGACGCCCTCGCCGGCGCGCCGCTCGTCGCGCACAACGCCGCCACCGAGCGTACGATCCTCGAGAAGCGCGCGCCGCTCGCGCGCTTCGGCCCGTGGGTGGACACCCTGCGCCTCGTGCGCAAGTACTGGCCGATACTCAAGTCCTACGCCCTGGGCGATCTCGTCGTCCTCTTCGGGCTGAAGCCCCAGGTCGACGCCCTCTGCCCGGGCCGAGCGTGGCACGACGCCCTCTACGACGCTTGCGCCGGCGCGGTCCTGCTCGTCCATGTCGCGCGAATACTCAAGTTCGACGCCCCCCAGCTGCTCGCCGAATTCGGCGCCG